>JALOPA010000297.1 GCA_025454125.1 Thermodesulfobacteriota bacterium | reverse complement strand
ACGAAAAGGTTGTGGACATGATTCTCGACCGTCTTCCGGCCACCCTGGAGCTGACCGCCGCAGCCATCTTCGTGACCCTGGCCCTGGCCATTCCCATCGGGGTGATTTCGGCCACACGGCCGAACACGCTAACGGACAATGCTCTGTCTTTTTTTTCCCTCTTCTGGGTCTCTATGCCGGGGTTCTGGGTCGCCCTGATCGCGATTCTTCTTCTCTCTATGAAACTCGGTCTTTTTCCCATCTCGGGGCGAGCCGGTCCTCCCTGGACCCTAGAGGGCCTCCGGTATCTGGCTCTGCCCGCGCTGATCGTCGGGCTGCGATCCGTGGCGGTCATCAGCCGGCTGATCCGTTCGAGTATGCTTGAGATCTTGAACGAGGACTATATCCGAACGGCGAGAAGCAAAGGGCTTGCGGAGAAGATCGTGATTTACAAGCATGCCCTCCGGAACGCCATGATCCCCACGGTCACGATTTTCGGAATGCAGGTACCGGAACTTCTGTCGCTTTCGCTCATCATCGAGATCGTATTTGCCTGGCCGGGAACGGGCAGGCTCCTGGTGGATGCTGTGTTCAAGCGGGATTACACTCTGGTGCAGGGCATTGTTCTGTTCTATGGATTGCTGGTGATCCTCGTCAATCTCCTTGTGGACCTCCTTTATTCATACATTGATCCGAGGATCAAGCGGAACTGATGGCGAGGAGTGAATGATGTCTCGGCAGGAAACCCAAAGCACAACCTATTTCCGTTCCGCGCTGAGGCGGCTCAAGAGAGACAAGGGCGCTCTGGCCGGGGTGATCATCATTGTTTTGATCATCGCTTCGGCCGTGTTCGCTCCTTTTCTGACCCCGTTCAATCCCTTGAAGCAGAATTACGATGAGCTCTTGTCCCCGCCTTCCCTCCGCCATCCCCTGGGCACAGACCAGTACGGAAGGGATGTGCTCACGAGAATTCTTTACGGGGCGAGGTATGCGCTGCTGATTGGAGTGTCGGTCGTGGCCATCCAGCTCGCCGTGGGCGTCACGCTCGGTCTGATCGCCGGATACTACGGCGGCGTGGTGGAGTCGATCATCATGAGGCTCACGGATGTGATGCTCTCCATCCCGTCGGTGGTGCTCGCCGTGACGATTGCAGGGTTCTTGGGGGGAGGCATCCAGAACGTGATCATTGCCGTGGGCGCCGTGGGATGGAGGGAATACACCAGGCTCGTGAGAGGGCAGGTCCTCTCCGCCAAGGAGGAGACCTTTGTGGAGGCGGCCCGGTCCGTAGGGTGCGGGGACCTGCGCATCATGGTCTATCACATTTTCCCCTACACCGTGGGTTCGGTCATCACCTACTCGACTATCTCCGTTGCCGTGGCGATTCTCTGGGCTGCGGCTCTCAGCTTTCTCGGTCTGGGGGCCCAGCCCCCCACGCCGGAGTGGGGCGCCATGCTGGCGGACGGCCGGGAATTTATGATGGACGCCTGGTGGATCGCCACCTTTCCCGGCCTCAGCATCATGTTCACGGTGATCGGGTTCAATTTCTTCGGAGACGCCCTGAGAAACGCCCTGGATCCGAAGATGGACAAGATCCTTCGCTCATAAAGGAGAGCCGTCCGTTGCCATTGCTCCGCGTCAAAGATCTGAGGACCCATTTTTACACCGAGGAGGCGGTGCTGAAAGCGGTGGACGGGGTCAGTTTCGACTTGGAAAAGGACCGGACTCTGGGCATTGTGGGCGAAAGCGGGTGCGGCAAGTCCATCACCGCCCTCTCCATCATGGGGCTGATCCGGTCGCCCGGGAAGGTAGTGGGAGGGCAGATTCTTTACGATCGCAGGGGAGAGAACCTTGACCTGGCAACTCTCGATGTGAAGGGGCCTGAATTTCGGGCGATTCGAGGAAACGACATCGCCATGATTTTCCAGGAGCCCATGACCTCCCTCAATCCGGTATTCACTATCGGAAGCCAGATCATGGAGCCCCTCATGGTGCATCAGGCAATGAGCAAAGCTCAGGCCAGGGAACGGGCCGTGGAGATGCTAGACCGGGTGGGCATCCCCATGCCTCGCCAGCGTTCAGGGGAATACCCCCACCAGCTCTCCGGGGGCATGCGCCAGCGCGCCATGATCGCCATGGCTCTGTCCTGCAACCCGGCCTTGCTCATCGCGGACGAGCCGACTACGGCTCTTGATGTAACCATTCAGGCCCAAGTCCTCGACCTCATGGCCGGTCTGCGCCGTGAGCTCAAGACCTCCATCATCATGATCACCCACAACCTGGGGGTGGTGGCCGGGTTCACCGACGACGTGCTGGTCATGTATCTGGGCAAAGTCATGGAGAGCGGCCCGGTGCGCGACGTATTTCATGCTCCTGCCCACCCTTACACCCAGGGCCTCCTGAGATCCGCTCCATCCGTGGCCGCGGATCAGGAAGAGCTGAGCCCGATCGAAGGGGTTGTTCCGGACCTTCTCCACATTCCGGAAGGGTGCGGGTTTGTGACTCGGTGTAAGCACGCCATGGAGCAATGCCGCAAAGAGATGCCGCCCTGTGTGGAGATTGGCGCCGCACATCGCGTCTCGTGCTGGAAAGAGAACCAGAGGGGGAATCCTTGAACAGGAACAGAGTGTTGCTCGAAGTCAGCAGATTGAAGAAGTACTTCCCGGTGAAGAAAGGAATATTTCTCCGTACCGTCAACCATGTCAGGGCTGTGGACGGTATTGATTTGCAGATCGGGGAAGGGGAGACCCTGGGTCTTGTGGGAGAGAGCGGATGCGGGAAGAGCACGGCAGGGCGAGCGATTCTTCGCCTTATCGAACCGACTTCCGGCAAAATCCTGTTTCAACAGAGAACCCACTCTGCCGAGGCGGACAGCTACCGGACAGTGGATGTGACCGTAGCGGCTCCCCGGACGCTTAAGTCTCTCCGCAAGCACATGCAGATGATCTATCAGGACCCCTACTCCTCCTTGAACTCGAGGATGACCATCGGCTCCATCGTGGGGGAGCCTCTGCTGGTCAACGGAGTGCGACACGTCGCCGAACGCGAAGAGAGGGTCAGGGAACTCCTCGTGGCGGTAGGACTCATGCCGGAGCACATGAGCCGATACCCGCACGAGTTTTCAGGCGGGCAGAGGCAGAGAATCGCCATTGCTCGGTCCCTCGCTCTCAGGCCCCAGCTCATCATCTGCGATGAACCGGTGTCGGCGTTGGACGTCTCCATTCAGGCCCAGGTGCTGAACCTGATGAAAAACCTCCAGAAGGCGTTTTACCTGACCTATCTCTTCATCACCCATGACCTTGCCGCGGTCCGGCATATCAGCGATCGCGTGGCGGTCATGTACTTAGGGAAAATCGTGGAATCGGCCCGGACCAAGGAGATTTTCGAAAACCCGGCCCACCCTTACACTGAAGCGCTTCTTTCCGCGGTGCCTGTTCCTGATCCGGACTACCGGGTGAAGCGAATCCTCTTGTCAGGGGATGTGCCCAGTCCGGTAGACCCGCCCCAAGGCTGTCGGTTTCACCCCCGATGCGGTTATGCCCAGGATCGATGCCGCAGCGAGGAGCCGGAACACCGTGCACTCGGTCCTGACCATTTCGTGAGCTGTCACCTGGCGGAGCGGCTCACCCTTCAGCCTGTCCGCGGAATCCGCAGGGCAGCGTGAAGATTTTATTTCAAGGAGCACATCATGGATGTCTTAAAGATTGCCCAAGATCTAATCAATATTCACTCGATCAACCCCTTCTCCATGGAAAAGGAGGGAGTTCCTTTTAAGCCGGAGACCTGGACCTTCAAAGGAAACGAAACAGAGATTCTCGCCTACCTGGAACCCCTTTTGAGGGAGCAGGGATTCAGGATTCAACGACAGCCTGTCCACACGGACGCTTCAGGGCGAAGGTTCCACAACCTGTTGGCGGAGAAAGGCGGAGGCTCCAAGTCTATCCTGTTCTACGGCCACGTGGACACCGTGGAAATCAAAGACGGTTGGAGCACCGATCCTTTGAAAGCGGTGATCAAGAGCCTGGACGGCCAGAAGCGACTCTACGGGCTGGGCGCCAATGACATGAAAGGAGGGCTCGCCGTCATGCTTGCGGCCACCGGAGGCCTCGACCCGAAAAACTACAAAATCAAGCTGGCGTTCCTGATCGATGAGGAGAACTTCTCCCTCGGGGCGGTCAAGTTCGTGGAGTCGGATTTCCTGAAGGACGTGGTTCTGGCGGTGGTCCCGGAGACCATGGATTTCGAGCGAAAGACCAAGGGTCAGCCCATACTGCTTGGCCGAATGGGCAGGGCGGAGTATCTCTTTGAAGTGGGCGGGGTGGCCTGCCACGGCGCTCAGTGCAGAGTGAATAAAGAGGTCGTGAATGCCGTGCACGAGTCCATCAATCTCCAGAGCCGCGTGATCCGATACTGCGCGGAGAATGCCAGCACCTTTTCGCATGGAGGGTTGTCGGTCGTCAACTCC
>JALOPA010000296.1 GCA_025454125.1 Thermodesulfobacteriota bacterium | reverse complement strand
ATGGGTGTGGCTATCAGGGTTTTTGATTTAAGGAACGCAGTTGAAAAAAGATGTCCTCATCATAGGCGGCGGCATCGTCGGCGCATCTCTCGCCTACGAACTGGCCAAATACGAGCTGGAGGTTGCCCTTCTCGAAAAAGAGGCGGAGCTCAGTTTCGGAGTGACCAAGGCCAACAGCGGCATAGTTCACACAGGCTTTCAGAGTGATCCCGGTGCGCTCAAGACGCGCCTTGCAGTCAGGGGCAACGCCCTCTACAAGCGGCTCGCAAAGGTCCTCGACTTCCCTCTGGTTCACTTGGGCGAGCTGGTCGTCGCCTTCCCCGGTGAACTCGAAGGCCTGAAGAAGATGAAGGAGACAGGGGAAGCGCTGGGAATTCCGGGGATGGAAATCGTGAACAGAGACTGGCTCGACGCGAACGAGCCCAATCTGTCCAAAGAGATCCAGTGCGCCCTCCTTGGCCCCACGGCGGATGTCTTCAACCCCTATGAGACCGTCTACGCCATGGCGGAACAGGCCGCAGCAAACGGAGTCCGCATTTATTGCGAGCGCGAAGTCACAGCGATACAGCCCAAAGACGGGCTCTGGCAGGTGCACACCCGGAAGGGGTTTTTCACGTCGCGGTATGTGGTCAACGCGGCAGGCCTGTACTCCGACAAGATCGCCACGATGGCCGGCATAGAGGTGCCGCGCATCCTTCCCTGGAAGGGCGAGGAATACCTCCTCGACCGGCATGCGAAGTGGCTCACCAACAGGGTGATCTTCCCCCTGCCCAAGAAGGAAACCAAGGGGGTTCTGGTGATTCCCACGGCTGACGGCAACACCATGATCGGGCCTACGGCTGAGGCGGTTCCGGATTGCGAAGAGCACTCCACCAGCCGGTCAGGCAAACTGGCTGTCATGGCGAACGTGAAGAACCTCATTCCTTCCCTCAAGCCGGAGCAGATCATCGCCTCTTTTGCCGGGGTGAGGCCGACTACCAAAGAAGGGGACTTTCACATCAAGGAGGATCGGGAAGGCTTCATCAACCTCGTGGGGATCCAGTCCCCGGGCCTAACGGCAGCGCCTGCTATTGCTGAAGAGGTGGCCAAGATGCTGGCCCAGAGCACCGGGCTTGTGCCCAGAAAAGGCTACATTGCGGAGCGAAAAGCGATTCCCCGGTTCCGTCTCTTGAGCAACAAGGAACGAAACGACCTCATCAGGAAAGATCCGGAATTCGGAGAAATCGTCTGCCGCTGCGAGCTCGTCACCAAAGCCGAGGTCAAGGAAGCCATTCGCCGCGGAGCCAGGACTCTGGACGGCATCAAGTTCCGGACCAGGACCCAGATGGGACGGTGCCACGGTTCCTTCTGCACCATGAAGATCATGTCCATCATGGCCGAGGAACTGAAGATCCCCTATGAAGCCATCTCCAAGAGAGGCAAAGGAACGGAGATGATCAAAGGGTGAACGGCAGGAACGATGGAATCATGGCACAAGGGAATGCTGGAATAGTGGAATGTTGGAATGATGGGTTGAGGGACAGTGAATGCACCGGGGATCATTCCCTTTGCTTCCTGGAGTTCCTCTCCTGTCTTCTGTCTTCTGCATTCCGTTCTTCCGTTATTCCAATATCGCCCTTGGATCGGATATGTTGAACTTTAGCCACTACGATGTCGTGATCATTGGAGGCGGACCCGCAGGCATGGCGGTTGGCGTGGGTGCGTCCAGCGCCGGCCTGAAGCGGATTCTGCTCCTTGAGCGGCATCCGAGGCTGGGAGGCATTCTCAACCAGTGCATCCACGTGGGTTTCGGGCTGAAGTATTTCAAGGAGGAGTTGACGGGAACGGAGTACGCTTTCCGCTACAACAAGCTCTTTCAGCAAGCCGGCGTGGAAGTGAAGACCAGCAGCTTTGTCCACAAGATCTCACGTGAGAATGAAGTCACCTTCGTTTGCCCTGAAGGAGAGTTCCAGGTTTCCAGCGATCACGTTGTGCTCGCCACGGGGTGCAGGGAAAGAACCCGCGAGATGCTCACCATTCCAGGGACAAGGCCTGCCGGCATTTTCACGGCCGGACTTGCTCAGGAAATGGTCAACATCCATGGCCTCCTTCCGGGAAAGAACGTGGTGGTCATAGGCTCGGGTGACATCGGCCTGATCATGGCAAGACGCATGTCCCTGGAGGGCGCAAAGGTTATGGCCGTCATCGAGATTCTGGACCATCTGTCCGGTCTCGTTAGAAACAAGATCCAGTGCCTCGATGACTTCGGCATTCCTCTCTACCTCGGACATGAAACCCTGGAAATAATGGGAGAGAAAAGAGTGGAAGGGATCCGGTACAGGGACAACGCGACAGGCAAAGAGAACGAATTGGCGTGCGACACTCTTCTCTTCTCGGTAGGTCTCATCCCTGAAAGAGATCTCCTCATCGATGCTGGCGTCGAGCCTGGAGACGGAATCCACGTTGCAGGCAATGCCGACTATGTTCACGATCTGGTGGACTGGGTGACGAAGGACGGGGAGAAACTGGGAAGATCGCTGGGAAAAGGGAGGGACAAAGGGACAGAGTGACAGAGGGACAAAGGGGTAAGGGACAAAGATTCAAAGGGTAAAGAAAAAAAGAATCTTCTGCTTTGTGCCTCTCTGCCTGTGTGCCTATGTCCCTTGTTTTGCTTTGTGCCTTTCGCCCGCCGCCAGTTTGGCGGGATGTGCCTCTTGCCCGCCGTTCGTGTGGCGGGTTGCATCTTTGCGCCTATGAAGAGCTTGAGAGTAATGGAAAAGCCTGTTGAAAAAAAGACCAAGCGCAAGAAAGAACCAAAGCCTTTGAACAAAGACAAGGCCAGGCGCTACACCTGCATCATCTGCCCGGCCTGCTGCGATCTGGAAACCGACGGGGTGGAGGTCAATGGCGCGAGATGCCCGAAGGGTGAGGCCTTTGCCAAGCAGGAAATGATCGCTCCTCTCCGTGTCATCACGACCACTGTTCGATGTGAGACGCAAAGGGGCGTGAGAATGGTGCCGGTCAAGACCGCCTGCGCCGTCCCTCTTGCTCTCATTCCTGATGTCATGAAACAGGTGAAGGCTCTCCGCCTCTCCGAAATCCCTGTCATCGGCACCCTGCTCAAAACGGGCTCTTCCTCAGAATCGGTGGAATGGGTGGTGACAGGAGAACTGGATTAGAACAAAGCAAATCATGATGAAACCGATCCAACAAATCCCTTCCCATGTCGCCAAAACCCTTCTGGGCGTCTTCTTCGACATAGACGACACCTTCACCACCCACGGCAAAATAGGCCCTCAGCCCTTCAATGCCATGTGGTCTCTCAAAGAAGCGGGATTGAAGGTTGTGCCTATTACAGGGCGGCCTGCGGGATGGTGTGACCATATCGCACGCATGTGGCCGGTGGACGGAGTTGTTGGAGAAAACGGCTCTTTGTATTTCTGGTACGACCAGCAGGAGAAGAAGGTCAAGAAGCGGTTCATGGACCCTGATCCTGTGCGGGAGGAGAACCGCCGTAGCCTGAGCCTGGTCAAAGATGAGATCCTCCGTTCAGTTCCCGGCACAGCCCTTGCCAGTGACCAGCAGTACAGGGAAACAGACCTCGCAATTGATTACACTGAGGACGTGAAGCCCTTGCCCTGGAAAGACGTGGAGAAGATCTGCGACATCTTCAAGAAGCATGGCGCAACCTGCAAGGTTTCATCGGTCCATGTCAATGGCTGGTTCGGAGACTACAACAAGCTCGGCATGACAAAGCTCTTTGTCCTGGAACAATGGGGCCTGACGTTGGATGACCACAAGGATCGCTTCGTCTTCTGCGGCGATTCTCTCAACGACGAACCCATGTTCGAGTATTTCCCTCATGCCGCCGGCGTGAAGAACATCCTCAACTTCGCTGATCACATGAACCATCTCCCCGCCTACGTCGCAACCCAGGAAGGCGGCGAAGGCTTCGCCGAAATCGTCCAAACCATCCTGGCTCTGCGAACCTAGACTCCTCGTTCCCCACAAACAGCAAACTTTCTCTGCCCTCTCCGCGTCTCCGCGGTGAAATCCTTCTGTCCCCTTTTTCAACTCCTCCCTTTACCAAAGGGAGGTCGGGAGGGATTTATATCGCCGCACCTTTGAGCCTGAGGTTGACCCCGTTGTCAAGACCACAGAACTGGCAAAATAAGGTGGATGCCCCTGCCTTGAATATCGATTTTCAGTGAGTATAGTGGACCTCGGAGCATTAGGCCCGTGACTAGGATTATGTGGTTTTCTTTGGTTGGCTTTTCAGAAAGCTATCACACAACCGACCCCCCCTTCAGCCGACGCGAAACCCGCGCGGATGATCTCGACGTTATGCACAGGAAACGGGACAAGCTCATGAACATTAAAGCTATCGATCACATCGTGTTAACGGTCAAAGATATAAGCGCAACTTGTGCGTTCTATGCGCAGGTGCTCGGTATGAGCGTCACGACGTTTGG
>JALOPA010000295.1 GCA_025454125.1 Thermodesulfobacteriota bacterium | reverse complement strand
GGGGAGTCCTATGTCCTGATGTTGTCGGGGCGTTGGAGACCGATCGCACTGCACCGCCCACGGAGGAATCCGGAGAGCGTCAAATCCAGAACTTGTCTGAGAAGGACCGCGACGCCCTGAACACCCTTTCCGATTACCTCGCCAAAGCAGCCTTGAACAACCCTGAACTGGAGTCTGCATTTTATCGATGGAAGGCCGCATTGGAAAAAATCCCTCAGGTGAAATCCCTACCTGATCCCCGTTTTACTTTTGCCTATTACATTCAGAATGTTGAAACAAGGGTGGGTCCGCAGAATGCGAGTGTCGCTCTTTTCCAGACCTTTCCGTGGTTCGGCGTTCTGGATCTCAAAGGGGACATCGCCGCTGAGGAGGCGAATGCGCTCAAGGCGCAGTACGATGCCCTCAAGCTGAAGATTTTCTATGATGTCAAAAACTCCTTTTACGAATACGCCTTTCTGGCCCAAGCCATTCAGATCACTAGAGAGGACGTCGCGCTCTTGAAGTACCTTGAAAGCGTTGCCCGAGCCCGTTACTCTGCAGGGGCTACCCCCTATTCTGATGTTCTCAAAACTCAGGTTCAGCTCGGCAGGCTGGAGGACCGTCTCAAAAGCCTTGAAGATCTTCGAAAGCCGATTGTGGCGAAACTGGCCTCCTTCATGAATCTGCCGCCGGACGCCACCCTCCCCTGGCCCTCAAGTGTTCCTGTGATGCTCATCAGCATCACGGACGAAGAACTCGTGAAACAGCTTCCTGAAAACAATCCCCAGCTCAAGAGGTATGAACACCTGGAGGCGCGGGAGAAAGCGGGTATTGAGCTCGCCAAGAAAGACTATTATCCGGATTTCACCTTCGGCATCCAGGACATCATCACCGGCCAGGCGCTCATGCCCAATACACCGGACAGCGGCAAAGACGCCGTCATCGCTTCCGTGACGGTGAACATTCCTTTTTGGTGGGAAAAGCGAAACGCCTCTGTCCGTGAAGGAGAAGCCAAGCTGCTCTCTACGTCGAAAGGAGCCGAATCCCTGAAGCGCACCCTCGTTTCGGACGCGGAGCTGGCGCTCTACAAGTACAGAGACGCCCAGAGAAAAATCGATCTTTATCAGAACACTCTCATTCCCAATGCGGAGCAGGCCCTGAATGTCACGTTAGAGGCTTTCCAAGCTGGGTCCAGAAGTTCACTCGATCTCATCGACGCGGAGAAGACTCTTCTTGAGTTCGAACTCTCCTACGTCCGGGCGCTGGCGGATCAAGCCCAGAGGTTTGCCGAACTGGAGTGGCTTCTGGGCCAGGAAATTCCTTGTACTGTTCACGGTGCGGTGCTGCCGAATCACGGCCGCTCTACACCGTGAACAACGAAAAACAAGCGTTGTGTCCAAAAAAACCTAGGGAGGAATAAACTATGAACCTGTCGCGTAGAACTTTGTTGAGTGTTGTAGTCGTCGTTTGCCTGGCTCTTGCTTTCAGTGCGGGCGCTTTGGCAAAACCGGGGAACCAGACCAAGTGCCCTGTGTTGGGCAATCCTGTGAACAAGAACATCTACACCGATTACAAGGGAAAGCGCATTTACTTCTGCTGCCCCCCATGCATCCAGGAGTTCAAGAAGGATCCTGAGAAGTACATGAAGCAGTTTGAAAAAGAGGGCGTGGTCCTTGAAGATGCGCCTGAAGCAAAAACCAAGTAGAGCGTCCCGAACGTCCCGCTTCTGGACGAGCCCGCGGAGACCATCATGAACCAGCATGAAAAAACAGGCATCGGACGGCCCCTGAAGGTCTTGGTGCCTCTCCTTATCGTTGGCGCTTTTTTGTTGGGATACCTGTTGGGAGGAGGGCGGCATCCAGCGACCTCTCCTTCGCAAGAGGCCCATGGACTTTCCCACCAGGCAAAACAATCCGAGGAGGATCAGGTCGTCTGGACCTGCTCCATGCACCCGCAAATACGGCTTCCGGCGCCTGGCAAGTGCCCCATCTGTTTCATGGACCTCATCCCTGTCAAGAAGGGCGCGGAAAAGGGTGAGGGCGGGGCCTTGAGCCTGCGGCAAATCACCCTGTCGCCGGAGGCGAGGAAGTTGGCTGAGGTCGCGGTTGAACCGGTCGTTCGCCGCTCCGTCTCGGTCCAAACCCGAATGGTCGGCAAAGTGGATTACGACGAGACCCGGCAGGGATACATCACCACCTGGATGGCAGGGCGAATCGACAAGCTCTATGTCGATTACACAGGAAGCACCGTGACGAAGGGACAAGCCATGGCCTCCATTTACAGCCCGGAACTCCTCACGGCTCAGGCCGAACTCATCCAGGCCATAGAAGGCATGAAGCAAATTGAAAAGAGCGGATTGACGCGGGTCCGGGATGCTGCAAAACAGACCGAGCAAGCTGCCCGCGATAAACTGCGTCTTCTCGGTTTCACCTCACAGCAAATTGAAGAGGTGATCCAGCGAGGGACTCCGTCGGACCATATCACCCTTTATTCCCCCCTGGGAGGTGTGGTCATCAAGAAAGACGTCCTGGAGGGGATGTATGTCCAGACGGGTACTCGAATATATACCATCTCGGATCTCTCCAGGGTGTGGGTTGTCTTGGAAGCTTACGAATCCGATCTTCCCTGGGTCAAGATGGGCCAGCAGGTGGAGTTCCAAACCGAGGCCCATCCCGGGCAAGTCTTTAAAGGCGTCGTCGTCTATGTTGACCCTACGGTGAATGAGAAAACCCGCACGATCAATGTTCGGCTTGACGTCCCGAACCCCGGCGGCAAGCTGAAACCCGGGATGTTCGTGCGAGCTGTGGAACGGGCGAAGTCGAATGGGGCCAGGGAAGAACTGGTCATCCCGGCTTCCGCTCCCCTGATCACGGGAAAAAGGGCTATCGTCTACCTCCAGGTGCCTGGAAAGGAGGGGACCTATGAAGGCCGGGAAATCGTGCTCGGTCCGCGTGCTGGTGACTACTACGTCGTCAGACTCGGTTTGTCCGAAGGAGACCTGGTGGTCACCAAAGGCAACTTCAAAGTGGACAGTGCAGTCCAGCTCATGGCCAAGCCGAGCATGATGAACCCACAAGGGTTGCAGGAATCGCAGGAGCGTCTGCAGGGCGCTTCAACGGCTGGGGGGCCTTCTCCTGTTCCGGAGGCTCTTGCCTCTCAGCTGCCTCGTCTCGCAGAGGCTTACGATACCCTGAGGGCGGTTGTCCAACAAAAAGATCTGCAAAAATCAAGAGAGGCCTTCAAGGTTTTTTACAATGTCCTTTGTGCCATAGACCCGACCTCGCTCAAAAATCAGTCGGCTTTGGTCTGGCAGGACGCCACCATGCTTTTGAGAAACGATTCTTTTCTGGGTGCGGAGGCGGACACTCAAGGGGAAGCAGGAAGGCTTTTTCAAACGCTCACGGACCACTACCAGGTTCTCAAAGAGCGCTTTCACCTCGAGCGCGTTGTCCAGACCCAGGCTGTCTCAGCCTCCGTGCCGGCAGAGGCCAAGAGAGCGATAGGCAAGCTGCTAGAGGAGTACCTGGCGATCCAGAGATCCCTGGCGGGAGATGACTTTTCCTCGGCCAAAAAGGCAGGAGAGAAGTTCGCCTCCACCTTAAAGGGGATGGACATGGCTCTCCTTAAAGGGGAAGCCCAAAGGCTCTGGATGGAGTCTTCGGATGCTCTCAAGAAAGGATCGGAGAAAATCACTGCCGCTTCCGACATTGAGGCTCTGCGAAGCGGCTTCGAACCGATTTCCACTGGCATGGCCGCCGCTGTCGGCCGTCTCGGAGCGGATATCCAAGGGCCCGTCTTCGAACTCTTCTGCCCCATGGCGTTCAACAACAAGGGGGCCACCTGGCTCCAGCAGAACAAGGACGTTCGCAACCCATACTTCGGCGCTCAGATGCTCAATTGCGGGGAAGTGAAGCGACAGCTCAAAGGGGAACGCTCATGAGCCGGATCATCCGATTCTGCCTTGAACAAAACAAAAACTGGTGGTTATTCTGGTCACCCTACTCATGATCGGGTGGGGTATGGTCGTGGCCCCTTTTGACTGGGAGTTCAGATGGCTGGAGAGAAATCCGGTCCCGGTGGACGCCATCCCTGACATCGGGGAGAATCAGCAGATCGTTTTCACGGAATGGATGGGCCGTTCCCCTCAGGACGTCCAGGATCAAATCACCTATCCTCTCACAGTGGCCCTCCTGGGTGTCCCGGGAGTGAAGACCATTCGCAGCTTCTCCATGTTCGGCTTCTCCTCGATCTACGTCATTTTCCGTGAAGACGTGGACTTCTATTGGTCACGGTCAAGGCTCTTGGAGAAACTCAACAGCCTGCCTCCGGGCATGCTTCCTGCCGGCATCCAGCCCACCCTCGGGCCTGACGCAACCGCTCTTGGACAGGTCTTCTGGTACACCCTTGAGGGAAGAGATATCAAAGGCAATCCCACAGGAGGCTGGGATCTTGAGGAATTGCGAAGCATTCAAGACTGGTATGTCCGCTACGCCCTGCTCTCCGCCGAGGGCGTGAGCGAGGTCGCCTCGGTGGGAGGCTTCGTGAAGGAATACCAGATCGACGCGGACCCCGATGCCATGAGAGCGGCTGGGGTCAGTCTGGAGAACATCTTTGAGGCCGTGAAGATGTCGAACATCGATGTGGGAGCGCGAACCATCGAGATCAACAAGGTGGAGTACGTCATCCGCGGCATCGGCTTCATCAAGTCCCTCAACGACATAGAAGACTCGGTGATCAAGGTCAACCAGAACCTCCCCATCCGCGTGAAGGATGTGGCCACCGTCAGCCTAGGGCCCAGTCTTCGGAGGGGGGTCCTGGACAAGGGCGGCGCTGAGGTGGTGGGCGGGGTGGTGGTTGTGCGCTACGGAGCCAACCCTCTGCAGGCCATAAAGAATGTGAAAGCCAAGATCGAAGAAATATCTCCCGGCCTCCCGTCCAAAAAGCTCCCTGACGGCACCGTGTCGAAAGTGACCCTTGTTCCCTTTTATGACCGGACCGGCCTGATCTATGAAACTCTTGGCACGCTCAACACGGCTCTTGTGGAGGAAGTGATGGTGACCATCATTGTGGTCATCTTCTCTCTCATGCACCTGCGCTCCTCCCTCCTCATCTCGGGCCTGCTCCCACTGGCGGTCCTCATGTGCTTCATCGCCATGAAGATTTTCCGCGTCGATGCCAACGTGGTGGCTCTGTCCGGGATCGCCATCGCCATCGGCACCATGGTCGACATGGGCATCGTCATCTGTGAGAACATCATCAGGCGCTTGGACGGAGCGCCGCCCGACGCGAAGCGCCTGGAGGTGGTCTATCAGGCTTCAGTTGAAGTGGGCAGCGCCGTGCTCACGGCAGTCGCTACAACCGTGGTCGGGTTCTTGCCTGTTTTCGCGATGGAGGGGCCCGAAGGTAAGCTTTTCAAGCCGCTGGCCTACACCAAGACCTTTTGCCTTATCGCCTCCATCATCGTGGCCCTCACGATCATCCCTCCCCTTGCACACCTTCTTTTTACGAAAAGGGGAGCACACCGCGACACCGGCAGGGTGCGCTTCCTCCTCCCCGCGGGATTGATTATCGGAGGCGGTGCGGCTTGGGTCTTCATTGGCTGGATCATCGGCGCCACCCTGGTCTATTTCGGGTTTCTCAGGTTCATTGCGATCAGGATGCCTCTTCGTCTGAAAGGCTACACTCGCTGGCTTGAGAATGCCGTTATTCTTGCCCTCTTTGTCCTCCTCCTGGCCACCCACTGGCTTCCTCTGGGTCCCGAGAAAGGGGACGTGCGCAATGTCGTGTTTGTTTCCATGATGATCGGCGGTTTCCTACTCCTCTACGAAGTGTTCAAGAAAGTCTATCCCTATGTCCTTCGCTGGTGTCTGAACCACAAAGCCCTGTTTCTGGTTCTTCCAACGGCCGTCAGCCTCCTGGGGGCGACCATATGGCTGGGAGCTCCCCGACTCACAGCATGGCTTCCGGGCTCCTTCAGAGCTTTGGCTCCTGTCGTGGCCCTGAACCACGCTTTTCCAGGGCTCGGCAAGGAGTTCATGCCTCCTCTGGATGAAGGGTCCTACCTGTTCATGCCGACCACCATGCCTCATGCCTCCATCGGAGAAGTTCAAGATATCCTGAAAAAACAAGACATGGCCTTCGCCGTCATCCCGGAAGTAGAAGGCGCTGTGGGAAAGCTGGGCCGGGCAGAGTCTCCCCTGGATCCTGCCCCTCTCTCGATGATCGAGACCGTGATCAATTACAAACCGGAATACCTCATTGACCGCGACGGAACAAGGCTCCGCTTCCGCTTCAATCCCGACAAGCTGGATTACTTCAGGACGGAGGACGGTTCCTTGATCCTTGCCCTGGACGGAAAGCCCTATCTTGTGCAGGGAAAATTCCTGCGCGATGAAGAAGGGAAACTCATTCCTGATAAAGACGGCAAGCCTTTTCGCCTCTGGCGGCCCCCTCTCGATCCCGGGTTGAATCAAGGAAGAGCGGCCTGGGACGGCATCCGCGCACCCGACGACATATGGGATGAAATCGTGAAGGCGGCGGACATCCCAGGGGTCACCTCGGCGCCGAAGCTTCAGCCTATTGCAGCCCGTATCGTGATGCTCCAGTCCGGAATGAGGTCTCCCATGGGCATCAAAGTGAAAGGGCCGAACCTGGAAACCATTGAGTCCGTTGGCCTCCAGATTGAGCGTCTCCTGAAGGAGGTTCCCTCTGTCGAACCCGCTGCGGTGGTGGCCGATCGCATCGTTGGAAAACCTTACCTGGAGATCGTCATCAACCGTGACGCAATCGCTCGTTACGGCATTATGCTCAGCAAGGTCCAGGAAGTGATCGAGGGCGCCATAGGGGGTAAAACGGTCACCACCACCGTAGAAGGAAGAGAGCGTTACGCCGTGAGAGTGCGCTATCTTCGCGAACTCAGAGACACGATCGAGGGCCTCGGAAAAATCCTGGTCGCCTCCCCCAAGGGCGAGCAGATCCCTCTGACCCAATTAGCCGATATCCGCTACGTGAGAGGGCCGCAAATGATCAAGAGCGAAGACACCTTCTTGACCGGATACGTGCTCTTTGACAAGAAGCCCGGCTTCGCCGAGGTCGATGTGGTGGAGCAGGCCAAGGCTTATCTGGACGGGAAGATACTAACAGGAGAACTGGTCCTCCCTGCAGGCGTCTCCTTCACCTTTGCTGGGAGTTACGAGAACCAGGTGCGAGCGCAAAAGAAACTCGCGATCATTCTCCCTCTCGCGCTCTTCGTGATCCTGCTCATCCTTTACCTGCAGTTCAGGGCGTTGCCCACCACGTTCATGGTTTTCAGCGGCCTTTTTGTGGCGGGATCCGGAGGGTTCATCCTCATCTGGCTCTATGGTCAAAGCTGGTTCCTCAATTTTCATTTGTTTGGGGCCTCCATGAGGGAGCTCTTTCAGGTTCACCCGATCAATCTGAGTGTTGCCGTCTGGGTCGGCTTTTTGGCTCTTTTCGGCATTGCCACAGATGACGGCGTGATCATGGCCACCTACCTGAATCAGAGTCTTGAGGCCGCCGACGTGCGCACCAAAGAGGATCTGCGCGCTGCGGTGGTCGCCGGCGCTCTCAGACGGATCCGGCCCTGCATCATGACCGTCTCGACCACGGTTCTCGCTCTTCTGCCTGTTCTCAGTTCTACAGGGCGTGGGTCTGACATTATGGTGCCCATGGCGATTCCCTCTTTCGGCGGCATGCTGATCGTCCTTCTCACGGTCTTCGTTGTGCCCGTGCTCTACTGCGCTCGTGAGGAGAACAGGCTCCTGCGAAGCATGCGCTCCTGACGGACATTTATCCTGGACAATCGAAGAAGTATCCCGGTTCATAAAATCTCGCGGGATTCGCGTTTAGACTTTTATGTATAACCTAATTTTAGTAAATCACTTTCTCTGAGAAGTGCCATACGATAGAAAAGAACGAATGAAGAGAAGTTTCCAGATTTTTACACAGACCCTTTATTTCGGCGATGGAAATACGGCGGCAGGCAGCGATTACCTAATTGAAGCCTGTGTGGCACTCAGGTAGAGGGTGAATTATGGCTTTCTGATTTGATACGTTCGTCTGAATTCCATTAGAACGGCTTCTATTATTCAGAGGTTTTGCTAGCAAGTGTTCAACCATGCCTATGGCAGTCTGAACCGTACATGAGGAATCATAAACTTCAGAATTGATACCTGATTCTGTTCTCGGTTTGGACGGCCTGAATCCACCAATTCTTGAAACCTCGCGCACTGAAGAATTGTATCGGTAATCGCTCGGTTTTCGATGAAGCCAAATTCAAACATACCAAATGAGACTGTCGAAAAAGTCTTTCTCGCCGAAAAATCTTTTCTGATTCTTTGCCTCTGATTTTGTAACCCTTCATATTCTATCCTGTTTTTGATTTGCTAAAATAGTATTAAAT
>JALOPA010000294.1 GCA_025454125.1 Thermodesulfobacteriota bacterium | reverse complement strand
GTGTGGCTCCGGCGCGCTCACGAATTCCGTGCGGACCGAGAGCACGCCTCCGCCTCTCATGGCCTCCGCGGCGTTCAGAAACAGGTTCCACAGGACCTGTTTGATCTGCTCCGGGTCTGATTCGATGGTCACGGACCCGTGAAACTGCGTTTCCACCCGGATCTTTTCCGTCCACTTGGCGCTGTTCTTGAACAACTCAAGAGAATCCAGGATCAGCTGATTCAAGTCAACGCTCCGCACCGACGACTGCTTCGGTCTTGCAAAGAGCAAGAAGTCGCTCACCAGGGTGTTCAGTCGGTTGATCTCCCGCAGCATAATGTCCATGAGCTTGGTTTTCACATCGTCCATTTCCAGGCTTTCTTTGAGCATTTGAATCGAGCCGCTGATGGAGGCCATAGGGTTTCGGATCTCATGGGCAATGCCGGCCGCCAGTTCTCCGATCAGAGCCAGACCTTCCACCCGCTTCATCTCTTCTTCGATCTCCTTCATCTGCGTCATATCCTGGAAAAAGAGGATCCTTCCTCCTTCCCCCCCGTCCGGCAAACGAAGGGGGGAAACCGAGCATCTGAGAAACACCTCGTCTCCGCTCGGCCTGAGATAGGGCAGATCGATGAACTTCTGAACCTTGCCGGCAGGGGGATTCCCTTCGTTTTCCCCCAGGCCCGTATGGCCCCTGAGGAAGGGAAGGACCTCCAGGAGTCTTTGTCCGGTGCAGGCGCCCGAGGGAATACCGAAGAGCGCCTCGGCCGCCGGGTTGAAAAGAAGAATCTTCCCCTGATCGTCCAACGTGATCAGGCCGGAGGTCATGCTTCGGATAATCCATTCGTTGAGCGCCTCCAGCTTGACGATGTCTTCCTGTTTGGCTTTGAGCTCGACACGGCTTTTCCTGGCCTGTTCGGAGGGATAACTGCTCAAAAAGGCGACGAGGTAAAAGGCGGCGATGTTGACCAGGATCAGGTAGAAGATGTAGGAACTCTGGTATTCCGCGGGGGAAACCAGCCGGCTTCCCAACGGCTCAATCACTCTGAAGGAATGAAGAGTGACGAGAAGCCCGTACAGGATGCTGCAACTGGAGGCGGAGATCATTCCCCCCTTGCGGTAGAGGATGATGCTGCCGTTGATGATGGTAAGGATGTAGAGGAAGGAAAAGATGCTCTCCATGCCGCCGGTGGCATAAATGATGGCCGTGACCAGCACCGTGTCCCCCAGCAGTTGGACGTACGCGAACCGAGTGAGGTTGTTCAGGCGTTTGAGGAGGACGACATAGAGGACGGTGATACAGTAAATGGCGGCAATCAGGAGATAGTGGTAGGTCTGAATGTTGCCGAAAGCGGTCCTCGTTTCTTTCACTTCCACGAAGACCGAAGCTCCCAGCAGAAGGGAAACGAACAGAACCCTCAAGAACATGAGTCTTTGAAGGCGTCCGGAGAGCTCTGATCGGGGAATGCTAAGGGGGTCGCTAGAGGCCATGGTGACCGTTTAGCTTCCCATGGCTGCCGCCATCCCAAAGATGGGCAGGTACATGGCAATGACCAGTCCACCGATGGACCCGCCGAGAAAGAGCATCAAGAGAGGCTCCAGCATAGAGGTGAGAGCGGAGACCGCCGCATCGACTTCCTCATCGTAGAAGTCGGCGATCTTCTCCAGCATGGAATCGAGGGCGCCCGTCGCTTCGCCCACCGCGATCATTTGGATGACCATCCCCGGGAAGATGTCATTCTCCGAGAGGGGTTCGGCAATGGTCTGGCCTTCTGCGATGCTTCCCCGAACCTCGTAGATGATTTCCTCGATCACCACGTTCCCGGCCGTTTTCGCGACAATCTCCAGGGCGTCCAAGATGGGAACCCCGCTGCTGATCATGGTCCCGAGGGTCCGGGTAAACCGTGCCACAGCGGTTTTCTTGAGCAGATTCCCGAAGATGGGCAGTTTGAGAAAGAGGGTATCCGTCTGCTTTCTTCCGGATGCCGTCCCCCGGTACCGCTTCAAACCGTAGACCAGGGCGATCAGAGCGATGATCACCCAGTGGATGTTGCCCTTCAGGAAGCGGCTCATGTTGACCACAATCTGGGTCGGGGTGGGAAGGGCCGATCCGAAGCTCTTGAACATGTCTTCAAAAACAGGAATGACAAAGACCAGGATGACGGAAATGACGATGATGGCTATGGCCATGACGACGATCGGATAGGTCATGGCTCCCTTGATCTGAGATTTCAGTTTTTCCGCTTTCTCAATGAACTGGGCCAGGCGGCGCAGGATCGTATCGAGAATACCGCCCACCTCCCCTGCGGCCACGAGGTTCACGAAAAGATTATCGAAGACCTTGGGATGCTTTTTCATGGCTTCCGCCAAGGTCGATCCCCCCTCCACATCCTTGGTGATTTCCTTGAGAATCGTTTTAAAGGTGGGATTCTCGCATTGTTCCCCAAGAATCGTGAGTCCTTGTACGAGGGGAAGGCCTGCATCGATCATCGTGGAAAACTGCCTTGTGAAAACCACTATGTCTTTGTTGGTAACCTTGGGCTTCAGGAAAGAAACGTTCTCGAAGATATCCTTGGGCTTGGGTTTGAGCTTCTTGACCGTGAAATTGCGTTTTTTGAGCTGGCTTAGCGCTATGGCCTCATTCGCAGCATCGATTTCACCTTTGAGCTTTCTCCCCTTTTTGGTCTGGGCAACCCAAACGTAGACGGGCATCTATCTCATCCTCCTGTGGCCTTACCCCATCGGTCCACTTTGCTCGAAAAAGGAGCGGATTGCTCTTCGGCTTGGCAGACGTGCTTATAATCTTAGTGAAATATGGAGGTTATGTCAAGCTTTCTCTGGGGACCTCCTGCTGGAAGAATCCCTTTCAGGACAGGTGCTGGAGGAGTTAACTCTTGTCCAGGACAGCAGATTACTCTTGACAACAGACGCTCACTCAATGTTATATGAGGACCAAGATCGAATTGGAACTTCTAAAAAAAAGGAGGGTTTGGATGTGACTGAGGTTAATGCTCCAATGGCAGGAAAAGTCATCGATGTGAAAGTGAAGGTGGGAGATACCGTAAGCGAAAACGACGAGGTGGTGATTCTGGAAGCGATGAAAATGGAGCTACCGATTGTAGCCACAGGTTCCGGCACCGTCAAAGAGATCCGATGCAAGAAAGGGGATCCCGTGGAAGCGGATGCCGTTTTGATTGTTCTGGGATGAGGAAGAACATTTACCGGGTTCGACTTTGATGATCCGTCGAAAAAAACCTAAGAATTTCCAGCAGGCTATGGCTTCTGGACCTGCGGATTGTCACCGGACACCCGGGGCACGGTACTCTCTCGGCGCATGAGCGCCTGGGGTTAGAATTCAAAGACTCGGGAGTTGCAGAAAAGCCCGGTTCCCCTTTGGAAACGGGCTTTTCTGTTGCCCGCTCTCCGTGCGCGAAAGAAGTTGACACCCCTCTCTGTCATGAAATAGGTTTGACTCGTTTTTTCCTACGGATCGGAGGGCACACCATGGCCGATAAAGTTGAGAAGGATTCCCTTTCAAAGGCGTTTGAGACCTGGTCAAAAGGCGTGGAAAGCAAGTTGGGAAAGAACCCTGAGAGAAAAAAAGAGTTCTTCAACACGTCGGGGGTTCCCGTGCATCGTCTTTACACTCCGGTTCATACCGAGGACCTGGACTACTTGACCGATGTCGGATTTCCCGGCTCCTATCCCTTTACCAGAGGCGTTCAGCCCACCATGTACAGGGGCCGGCACTGGACCATGCGACAGTACGCCGGGTTTGGAAATGCGGAGGAATCCAACAGGCGCTACAAGTTTCTCCTGGAGCAGGGACAAACCGGGCTCTCCGTCGCCTTTGATCTGCCCACCCAGATCGGGTACGACTCCGACCATGACATGGCCATGGGAGAGGTCGGGAAAGTGGGGGTCGCCATCTCCTCTTTGGAGGATATGGAAACGCTTTTTGACGGGATCCCTTTGGAACAGGTGAGCACCTCCATGACCATCAACTCGCCGGCAGCCGTTCTCCTGGCCATGTACCTGGCGGTTGCTGAGAAACAGGGGGTCTCGCCGGAAAAACTCAGGGGAACCATCCAGAACGACATTCTCAAGGAGTACTCCTCAAGGGGCACGTACATTTTTCCCCCAAAACCGTCCATGCGCATTGTGACGGACCTCTTCGCCTTTTGTTCAGAGAAGGTGCCTCAGTGGAACTCCATCAGCATCAGCGGATATCACATCCGGGAGGCGGGTTCGACCGCGGTGCAGGAAGTGGCCTTCACGCTCGCCAACGGCATTGCCTATGTAGAAGCCGCGTTGCAGGCCGGTCTGGATGTGGATGCCTTCGGTCCCAGAATCTCCTTCTTTTTCAACGCCCACCTGGATTTTTTCGAAGAGGTCGCCAAATACCGGGCCGCAAGGCGCCTCTGGGCCAAGATCATGAAGGAGCGATTCAAAGCCAAGGACCCTCGCTCTCAGATGA
>JALOPA010000293.1 GCA_025454125.1 Thermodesulfobacteriota bacterium | reverse complement strand
TGTTGGCCCCGTGGCCCATTCCTTCGAAAAGAAGGCTCACCGCTTGAAACCAAATCTTCGGCCCTTCAGGCCCCTTTGTGATGCGGCAGGTCACGGGCAGTGCGACCAGGGCCAGAACGGCTCCAAGAACCGGACAAAGGAGGAGGAAAAGGATGATCTTGAACAGCAAAGGCCAGGCATGGATCATTTCGAAGCCAAAGCCTGCCACGGCTCCGCCCAGAAGCCCTCCGAGCAATGTGAAAGACGAACCCGAAGGCCTTCCCACCCACCATGTCAAGAGATTCCACAGGCTGGCGCTTGCCACTCCGGAGACCAGAAATAGGCACAGGGGAACAGCGTTTGAGGGTTTGAGCATCGTGCTTTCCAGCAACACGTCGCTCAGCGTGAGCACCACGGCAGAGCCGTAAAGCAGAGGGCCCACAAAAACCGCTGCTGTGGCCAGCGCGAGGGCCCTGCGTGGAGCCAGGGCCCTCGACAGAACACTGGACGCAATGAGATTGCCTCCGTCGTGGACGCCCGAAACAAAGGCAAAACAAAATGCCAGCACAATCCCCAAAATGACTAGAAAATGCTCCACCGGAACTCCAAAAAAAGAAGCTTAGAGCCTAGAGCCAAGAGCAGAGAGCGTAGAGCAGAGAGCAAAGCCAAGAGTCAAAAGAGAACTTCAAGTCTTCTTGTTCTTCGCTCTACGCTCTATGCTCTAAGCTCCATGATCTATGCTCTGCGCCCTGTGCTCTATGCTTCTTCCAAGCAAGGGATATGCCACATAAACAAGGGGTTAACCTTACCCTTTTTATGGGGTTTCTGTTCGCTTTTCCTTGCTCCAAGGCAGGGCCCGTGTCCGTGATCTTTACAGAGTGTAAAAGGAAGGTTCACGGTGCAAGGTCCACGGTTCAAGGTGCCCTTCGGCGAAGCTCAGGGGCTTCGACACGGTGGATGGTGCAAGAAATCGGGGAAAATGTTAAAGATCGATAGGAGGGCTTACAGGAGAACATGGAGTATCCGGTCTTAAAGAACGAGCGGGTTGGGGAGAACTACTATCGGCTGTCTCTGGATTTATCCAAGGATGATCATCGCCCTATCCCCGGACAGTTTTACAACGTCCGCTGCACCGACAGGATGGACCCCATGCTCAGGCGCCCCTTCAGCATGCATCGCCTAACAAAAGAGAACGGTGCCCCCTGTCTCCAGATCCTTTACCGGGTCATAGGGAAAGGAACGAGGTGGCTCTCCTCCCGCGAACCTGGACAAGCCCTGGATCTCATCGGTCCTCTGGGCAACGGATTCCTGATCGAGAGGCGAACCGATGTCGTGCTGGCCGCGAGAGGCATCGTAATCGCGCCGCTCGTCGCCGTTGCCGAAGCCATGCGGTCCCTGGCTCCTGAAACGCGTCTTCACATTCTCATGGGCGCCAGGTTCAAAGATCGGGTCTTCTATCAGGAGGACTTGCGGCACCTTGGGAATCTGCATCTTTACACAGACGACGGAAGCCTCGGGTTTCGAGCAAGGGCACCGGAGCTTTTCCTTCATCTCCTCGAAACAGGGGAAGTGCCCCGCACCTGCTCTCTTTACGCCTGCGGCCCGGCTCCCATGCTCAAGGACTTGTCCGCCCTCTCCGAGCGGTTCGGCATCGACGGCCAGGTTGCCATGGAAACCCACATGGGCTGCGGATTCGGAGCCTGCCTTTCCTGTGCGATTCCCATGCGCCCCGCCTTGATCAAGACAACGCCTTTTTGGAAGAAACCCGCCCTCCAGTGGTCGGAGGACGGCCGCAAGTGCTACTCTTTGATTTGCAAGGATGGTCCGGTCTATGACATCCGGGAGGTTGACTGGGATGAGTGGCTTGCCTGATCGCTCCGTCACCCTCGGACGCCTTCAGTTGAAGAACCCTGTCATGCCTGCCGCCGGGACCTTCGGATATGCGGAGGAATATTCGAACTTTCTGGATCTGGATCGTCTCGGCGCTATCGTGGTGAAGACCATTACCCTCAAGTCCAGAGTCGGAAGCTATCCTCATCGTTCCACAGAGACGGCCTCCGGATTCCTGGCCTCCATCGGACTGCAGAACGTCGGCATCGAACGTTTTCTCCAGGACAAGCTGCCTTTTTTTGAAAGACTCAAGACGCCTCTCATTGTCAACATCGGAGGCGAAAGCGTCGAGGAGTACGTGAGCCTTGCGAAGTCGCTCGATCCGCAGGCCGCGGTTCGCGGCCTCGAACTCAACGTCTCCTGTCCGAACGTCCGCAAGGGGGGGATGCATTTCGGCGTTGATCCCGAAGTCTTGAGGGATCTTGTCTCCCGGGTTCGACAGGTGACGGGAAAGATGGTGACCGTCAAGCTCACCCCCATGGTCACGGACATTCGCCCCTTTGCCGAGATCTGCCAGCGCCAAGGGGCGGATGCGGTCTCCGTGATCAATGCGCCGATCGGTATGGCGGTGGACATCAAGACCAGGCGGTCCAGACTGGGCAAGAACATGACAGGCGGTTTGGCCGGGCCGGCAATCAAGCCCATCGCCCTTTACTGCGTTTGGCAGGTTTGTAGAACCGTGGATCTCCCGGTCATCGGGATTGGGGGGATCGCTTCCCTCGAGGACGCGCTCGAGTTTTTCATCGCCGGAGCGTGCGCCGTACAGGTGGGCACGTGGAATTTCATCAACCCAAGGATAACGCTGGACATCATTGAGGGACTGGAGAAGTACATGGCAGAGCACCAGATCAAGAGCTTGTCCGAGATTCAAATGTCTAAATCCGGAAGAGCTGGTGACACGTGACGAATGACAAGCCAAAGAGTATAAGAAAAAGGATTACTCGTCACTCGTTACTTGTCACTCGTTACTTGTCACTGACTCGACCACTGACAACAAGCGACCTGCAACTTGCGACTTGCTACAAGCAACCTGCGACCGACAACGGTCAGCGATTCTGCGAGGTTCAAGCATGACTGAGAGTCCCATTCGCAAAAGCTACGCCGATACGCCGGACGGCCAGATCCATTACGCCGAGGCCGGCCAAGGCAAACCGGTCCTCCTCCTTCACCAGACGCCGCGCTCATGGGATGAATACAAGGGCGTCCTGCCCATCCTGGGCCGGAAGTACCGAACTATTGCCATGGACACCATCGGTTTCGGCGACTCCTACAGGCTCAAGGGGGAGGTCTCGATTGCAGCTTTCGCCCGCGGCGTCATTCAACTGATGGACGCTCTCGCCATCCGGCAAGCATCCATCGTCGGCCATCACACAGGGGGGGTGGTTGCCGTCGAAGTGGCGGCCTCTTACCCTGACCGGGTTGAAAAGCTGATCCTCTCCTCCACGCCTTATGTGGATGCTGAAGACCGGGAAAGAAGAAAGACCCGGCCTCCTATCGACGAAGTGGAAGAGAAACCCGACGGCTCCCATCTGACCGAGCTCTGGCAGAGGCGAATGCCCTTTTATCCGAAATCGCGGCCTGATCTGCTGAGACGATTTGTGCTGGACGCCCTCAAGGTCTGGGACCACATGGAGGCCGGGCATCGCGCGGTGAACGCTTACCGCATGGAAGAGCGGGTGCTCCTGATCCAAGCGCCGACCCTTGTGCTTGCAGGCACGGACGATCCCTTTTCCTACCCCCGGGTGAAGCCCCTTTCCGAGCACATTCCCGGGAGCAGAATCGCCGAGATCCCAGGCGGCATGGTGCCCATGGTGGATCAGATGCCGGAGGAGTTTGCGAAGGCCGTCATGGCTTTCCTGGGATGAAATGCAATAGGACACAGATCAATACAGATTAACGCAGAACGGTTTTTGGGTTCTTCAATCCAACAAATCCGTGTTCATCTGTGTCCCAATATTCTTCGCGTTCTTTGCGTCTTTGCGGTGAGGGATTTCTATCGTTTTGCGATCGACGGAAGGTACAGCGAAATCTGCGGGAACGCCATGACGAGCGCCATGGCGATTACGTCGATGATCACAAAGGGGAGGCTGGCCCTGTAAATCTGTCCCATGCTGTACTGGGGAGCCACCGCCTTCATGGTGTAGAGAACCAGGCCGTCAGGCGGTGAGATGGTCGCCATCTCCATGTTGATGAGAATCACTGCGCAGAAAGGCAGGGGATCGATCCCCAGCTGCCGGATGATGGGCATGTAAATGGGAAGGGCCACCATGAGAATGGAGAGGGGCTCCATGAAGGTCCCCAAGATGATCAGGATGATCTGCATGATGATGATCACGAAGATCGGGTGCAAAGGGAGGTTTGTGGCCAGACTGACGAGATTCTGGGTCGACCCCGTGAAAGCCAGGATCTGGGAAAAGGCTGTTGCGCCGGTGAGGATCATGAACATCATGGCCGTCACTTTGACGCTTTTCACCAACGCCTGGGCCACAATGCCTTTCTGGACTCCTTTGTAAGCAAAGGCCAGGACAAAGCACACAAACGCCCCCACGGCAGCCGATTCCGTCGGAGTGGCCACTCCGAACACGATCAGGCCGATCACCG
>JALOPA010000292.1 GCA_025454125.1 Thermodesulfobacteriota bacterium | reverse complement strand
TCTCCTGATCGTTCACAAATCATTTGAGGAGGCGGCGGAGAGCGTGGGGGCTCCGAAAATGAAAACCTTCAAGGACGTGACCCTCCCTCTCATCTGGAAAGGCGTGCTGGTCGGGTCCCTCTATTCCTTTATCCTTGCTCTTCAGGAGGCCTCGGCAACGCTCCTCCTTGTCGTCCCCGGGCACGAGATGATGACCGTGGGCATCTTCAATTTTTACATCGGCGGCTCCATCAACGAGGCAGCTGCACTTGGTCTTATCCTTATCTTACTAGGGGCAGCCTGCCTGTTTGTCATCACCAAGGTGGCAGGCACCAAAATGGGCGGCGTTTTCGGCTGATCTCTTTCCCTCTTTCCAAACCTTGACTCTCATTTCGGAGCGAAATAGAATCGAGTCGTTTATTGCGAGACCCACTACGGTGTCTCCATGCTACCTTGACAGGTCCGTCATTTCGAGCGAATGCGAGAAATCTTATCGTTGAGCGCAATCAAAAGATCTCTCCCGGAGTTTACCCTGAGTCGCTCGAAGGGGTCGAGATGACAAGGAATCGTTGAGACACTGCACTAGGATTTGTGAGTGTTCCTGTTTTTCAACCTTCACGAAGGAAAGGAGGATGTGACTCATGCGCAAACGGATTCTGATCACGATTTTGATGGTGGTGCTTGTGCCGGCCAATGCGCTGGCGCAGAAAAAAGTCATCAATTTCTGGCATGCCCATGGCGGTGAACTGGGAGAGAAAGTGAGCTCCATTGCCGCAGGGTTTAACAAGTCCCAGGACAAGTACGAAGTGGTCGCCTCCTTCAAGGGGAACTATGCGGACACCATGACCGCCGGCATTGCAGCGTTTCGTGCGAAAAATCCTCCCCACATTCTTCAGGTCTATGAAGTGGGAACCGCCTCCATGATGGCCGCAAAAGGGGCGATTAAACCGGTTTATCAAGTGATGAAAGACTCGGGGCTGCCCTTTGATCCGAAAGCGTATCTCCCCACAGTGACCGGTTACTACAGCACGACGGACGGCAGGATGCTTTCCATGCCTTTCAACAGTTCGACCCCTGTCCTCTATTACAGCAAGGACGGTTTCAAGAAAGCAGGGCTGGACCCCAACAAACCGCCCAGAACGTGGCCTGAAGTCGCAGAGTACAGCAAGAAGCTGGTGGCTGCGGGGTATCAGGGTGGATTTTCAAGCGCCTGGACCTCTTGGATCCATATCGAGAACTTGAGCGCCTGGCACAACGTGCCTATCGGAACCAAAGCAAACGGGTTTGGAGGGCTCGATGCACGGCTCACTTACAACGGACCCCTGCAAGTGAAACATTTTCAGCAGTTGGCAGACTGGCAGAAGGACAAGGTGTTCGTCTACGGAGGCCGCACCAATACAGGCAATGCCAAGTTCTCTTCAGAGCAGGTGGCCATGTATACGGAGTCCTCAGCAGGATATGCGGGATTCGCCAAAACCTGCAAGTTCGAGTTCGGGACTAGCATGCTGCCCTACTGGCCGGACGTGAAGGGAGCGCCTCTGAACACGATCATCGGAGGAGCCAGCCTCTGGGTCATGGCCGGGCTCAGTGCAGACGACTACAAAGGTGTGGCCGCGTTCTTCAATTACATCTCCTCCCCCGAGGTCATGGCCGACTGGCACCAATTCACAGGGTATCTCCCCATCACCATGGCGGCGTATGAGCTGACCAAAAAGCAAGGTTTTTATGACAAGAACCCGAGCCTCGAAACGGCTCTGAAGCAAATGACCCTCAACAAGCCGACGGACAATTCCAAAGGACTCCGGTTCGGTTACTTCTCACAGATACGAGACATCAACGACAACGAGTTCGAGGCCATCTTTGCCGGACAGAAGTCGGCCAAGAAGGGCCTGGACGATGCTGTGAATGCGGCGAACAAGCTGGTCGAGAAATTCCAGAAAGAGAACAAGTAGACTCCACGATTCAGCATGGACCTGCCCTATCCGAGGGCAGGTCGCTTTCATTGTGCCATTCCATTGGGACTTTGGCGTCTTTTCTGGAGTGACTGGCGGGAGGCCTTCCTCATTTCACGGAGTTACGGGATGGGGGACCCGATGGCCCCGAGCTAAGGCGAGGGGAACAGCGCGGGGGGAGGCACTGCCCGCCGAATCGCGAGCCGTCAGGCGAAGCGGGCGGGCATCACCCGTCCGTAACTCCTTGAAATGAGCAGGCCGTGAGACTGGCCGCCCCTGGCGGCCTTGGAACGAAAGAAAAGGCACCGAAGTCCCAATAGAATGTTTCGGATTGATTCTTAAGCCCGCATCACGCGAAGAGGCGATGGAAAAAAGGGTTGTCTTCAGAAACAAGCTTCTCCCCTATCTGCTGGTGGCTCCGCAGATCATCATCACCCTTGTCTTCTTCATCCTCCCGGCATCGCAAGCGCTTTACCAATCCGTGCTCCAGGGCGACGCCTTCGGGCTTTCCGATACCTTTGCCGGTCTGGACAATTTCATCGATATCTTCACGAACGACGCCTATCTACATTCCATTCGTGTCACTGTCATTTTCAGTTTTTCAGTTGCAGGGCTGGCCATGTCCATCGCCCTTCTCCTCGCCGTGATGGCTGACCGGGTGATCAAGGGCGCCATGGTTTACAAAACCCTCATCATCTGGCCCTACGCCGTCGCACCGGTCGTTGCAGCGGTTTTGTGGTTCTTCTTGTTCAACCCAACGGTGGGGGTCGTGGTCATGGTGCTCAAATTCTTGGGCTATCGCTGGGATCACGTGCTGAACGGAAACCAGGCCATGATCCTGGTGATCATCGCCGCGGCTTGGAGGCAAATCTCGTACAATTTTCTTTTTTTCCTGGCCGGCCTTCAGTCGATCCCGAAGTCCCTGATCGAAGCAGCGGCTATTGACGGCGCCTCGCCTTCAAGAAGATTCTGGACTATTGTCTTCCCTCTGCTGTCGCCGACGACCTTTTTCCTCATTGTCGTCAACATTGTTTACGCTTTCTTTGACACCTTCGGCGTGATTCACGCCATTACCCGCGGCGGACCCAACTATGCGACGGATATACTGGTCTTCAAGGTTTATAATGACGGAGTTATCAATCTGGATCTCGGGGGATCCGCAGCCCAATCCGTGATTCTCATGATTGTGGTGATTTCACTCACCGTGATTCAGTTCCGCTACATCGAAAGGAAAGTGCACTACTGAGGGATTCCCTATGGTCGAACACAGGCCCTGGCTGACCTTCCTGACTCACACGACGCTCCTTCTGGGAATGGTCATTATCGTTTTTCCCATTTACGTGACCTTTGTCGCGTCCACCCACACGGTGGAAGAGATCGCGACCCGATTCCCCCTGCTTCCCGGGAGTCACCTCGTGGAGAATTACATCAAAGCCCTCAGTCTCGGTCCCAGGGATGTGGGCAGTACGGTGGGCCAGATGATGCTCAACAGCCTGATCATGGCCCTCGGCATCACCTTGGGAAAAATTTCCATTTCTCTTCTGGCGGCCTTTGCCATTGTCTATTTCCGGTTTCGATTCCGCCTCTTCTTTTTTTGGCTCATCTTCATCACGCTCATGCTGCCTGTCGAAGTGCGCATTCTCCCGACGTACAAGGTGGCTGCGGATCTCAAAATACTCAATTCCTACACCGGCCTCATCTTGCCGCTCATCGCCTCGGCCACGGCCACCTTTCTGTTTCGGCAGTTTTTCATGACCGTGCCGGATGAGCTGTGCGAAGCGCTCAGGATCGACGGCGGAGGGCCGATCCGCTTTTTCTTTGACATTCTCCTTCCCATGTCACGCACATCCATTGCCGCCCTGTTCGTGATTCTTTTCATTTACGGGTGGAACCAGTACCTCTGGCCATTGCTGATCACGAGCCAGGAAAGCTATTACACGGTGTTGATCGGCATCAAGCGCATGCTCGACGTGGGAGAAGGGCAGGCGGAGTGGCACATCATCATGGCCTCCACTATGCTGGCCATGATCCCGCCGGTCCTCGTGGTCCTCTTCATGCAGAAACAGTTTATCCGGGGTATGACGGAGACGGAAAAATAGCAACCGTTTAGCTCTTTGAAATGAATTGGCGCAGGCCATGGGAGTCCCTCCAAAAACAGAAAACGAAGAGTGTGCAGGAAAGACTCTGAAGATAAGGGGCGGCGAAGGCGGGCGGGGAGGGTTCACCGGCACCTGCCAGCTGGGTATGACGTGGCGAGTTCCCCTGCAGCCCTCCGCCCGCCTCACCCATGGCCTAGAGCTTGCCACTGAGGTGTGGCGTCTTCGTTGTTCTGTTTTTGGAGGGACTCCCATGGCCTTTTTCTGTGTTTGTTTCAAAGTTCGGAAGAACGGAAGTGATCCACGGCGTGACCTGTGACATCCGGGATGGGGAATTCGTCGTCATCCTCGGGCCTTCGGGATGCGGCAAGTCCACGCTCCTGCGTATGGTCGCCGGCCTTGAAGAGGTGACGACCGGAGACGTGCTGATCGGCGACAGGGTGGTCAATCGTCTGGAGCCTGCGGAGCGGGACATTGCCATGGTCTTTCAGAACTATGCGCTCTATCCCCACATGACGGTCTACAACAACATGGCCTACGGGCTCAAAATTCGCGGGATGGACAAGGCGGAGATAGAGAGCCGGGTCCTCCGTGCCGCCCGGATCCTTGAACTGAGCGAGCTTCTTCAGCGCAAGCCCCGGGAACTCTCAGGCGGCCAACGGCAGCGTGTCGCCATGGGGCGCTGCATGCCATGACCCTGGGAGATCGCCTGATCGTCATGGATCAGGGATATGCCGCTCAGATCGGCACTCCCCTCGAAGTCTATGAAAAGCCTGCGTCCACCTTTGTTGCCGGATTCATCGGTTCCCCGTCCATGAATTTCCTGACCGTCCGGCTCAGTGCGGACGGCAGGAGATTCGAGCATTCAGGGATCACGGGTCTTTCTCTCCCGGAAGGAGGGGCTCCAGGTCAGGGGGGGCAAGAGGTGGTGCTCGGCATCAGGCCTGAACACTTCGAGTTCACCCCGGAGGAAGAGGCGGTCATGCGCCTTCATGTGGATCACGCGGAGATCCTTGGAGCAGACACCCTGGTCTACGGGCATTTTGGTGAAGACAAAACTTCTTTAACCCTTCGCCTGCCGGCGGTGCACCATTTGGACAGGAATACGGTCCTGCCGCTCCGGGCTCTCCCCAAGAACCTTCATCTCTTCGAGAAACAAACCGGGCATCGAATTTCGTTATCCGGGTCGTGAGCATCGGGACAAGCATTTCGGTCAGAGCTTTGGAAGTTTTGTGGACCTCGAGACCGACCTGTGGGATACTTGATCGCGAGATCTCCCTCTTTTCTCTCGCTCTGTATTGACCGGATTTCTCCTCTCAAAACAACGGAAGACTGAAACAGGCAGGTCAACGATTTCCTACGGTCCAACCATGATGTCTGGAAGAAACCTTTTTTTGTCCCTCACCGGTGGTCTGCTGTTGGGCCTTCCCTGGTCTGTTTCGTCTTTGTTCTTTGCGGTTTTCGTCGCCTGGGTGCCCCTTTTGGTCCTGGAGGAGGAAACCCGGCATCACCCGAACCGCACCATCCTATTCAATTATGCCTTTCTCAGTTTCCTCTTGTGGAATGTTTTGGGAACATGGTGGATCACCCAAGCACAGTGGTTGGGGGCCATCCTCATCCTGTTGGCCAATGCCCTTGTGCAGGCCCTTATTTTCTGGTCCATAAGCCGCGTTCGAACAAGCCTGAACATTCCCCTGTTATTTCCTTTTCTGATGATCTGGATGGGATATGAGTATTTTCACGAGTCCTGGGACCTGGCCTGGCCCTGGCTCAATCTGGGCAACGCCTTGGCCACAGCACCCAAACTCATTCAATGGGTTGAGTATACAGGTGTTCGCGGGGGAACGCTCTGGATTATTCTGACCAATGTTGCGATCTTTAAAATGGCTGATACCTATCGGAAAAGGGGGTTGGGAGATACCTATCGGAAAAGGGGGTTGGGATCCATCGTGCCCATGGGGGCCGTAACCGTTCTGCTGGTTTTCATCCCTGCTCTGGTCTCCTATCAGATGTTTATCAATTTCAGGGAGGAGGGAGAAACCGTCACGGTGGCTCTGATCCAGCCCAACCTGGATCCCTACACGGAAAAATTCGTGCCTGAGAGACAAGCTCAACACCTGGAAGAATTTTTCAAGACAGCGGATTCCATCCTCGACGAGGAAACCATCTACCTCTTCGGCCCCGAGACCCTCATTGTACAGCAGATTGACGAGAGAAATCCTTTGACATCCCCTTACTATCGTCAGCTGTCGGATTTTCGAGCAAAATACGCGAAGCTCAGTTGTGTGGTGGGGGTTCACAGCTATCAAAAGGTTGGGGAGCCTGTCCCTCCGGGAAGCCGTTTCAACAAGGAAGAGGGTTTCTTCTACGAGGCCTTCAACACCGCCCTTTTTCTTTCACCCGGATCCGAGGTCCAATTCTATCACAAAACCAAGCTGGTGCCCCTTTTCGAACGCATGCCTTTTGTGCAATATCTGGGCTTCCTCGGAAAATACTCTCTGGAGCTTGGCGGATACAGTGGCACCTACAGCCTTCGTCAGGAGAGACATGCCTTTGTATTCCCGGACGCTTCCGTCGGCATTCTGCCCATCATCTGTTTCGAGTCGGTCTTTGGTTCC
>JALOPA010000291.1 GCA_025454125.1 Thermodesulfobacteriota bacterium | reverse complement strand
TTCGAGCAATGGTCTCAATTTCGGTTCCCGGATAGATCATCGTGGGTTGAAATGAGCAACTGGATTTGCGTTTTTCCAGCCTAAGAATCAGTTCCAGGGTCTGTTGAACATCCTCCCGGCTTTCTCCAGGATGAGAAAACATAAAATAGGGTTGGACGATTATTCCTAACTCAATGCATCTCTCACAAAATGCGAGAACAGCGGCTGTCGAAATGTTTTTTGAAATGGTGGACAGAACCCGTGAAGATCCGGACTCCACGCCGATGACAAGAGCGACGCATCCGGCTGCTTTCATAATGTCGAGAAGTTCCAAAGGGATGTTCACTCTGCTTTCACACCACCATTTGATCTTCAAGTCTCTTTGGATGATCTCCTGGCATACGGCTCGCACATGTTTAGGATTTGCCGTAAAAGTTAAATCAAGAAAATTGATGGCGTCGACGCGCAGTTTTTCTTTGAGCAACTGGATCTCATCCACAACCTTTTGCGCACTTCTCAATCTATACTTCATGCCTGCTTTTGCACAAAAAATGCATTTGTATGGACATCCTCTTGAGGAAATCACACTCGTCGCCGGGACAGGCTCAGGGTACCCGAAAAGATACTCGGGGTATTGTTCCCATGTGAAATCCGTGTAAACCGGCAAGGCGTCGAGATCCTCGAATAGAGGCTGATCTGGATTGTGGATGACTCCGTTGCCTTCCCTGTAGCTGATGCCTTTTACTTGCTGGAGTTCATGGCCGGAGCCGATGGCATCCAGGAGTTCTACAATTGTAACCTCTCCTTCTCCTCTCACGACGACATCAATCTCGGGAACCTTTTTCAAGGTGTCCTCCGGGCAGTACATGAAGTGAACGCCTCCCACGACAATGCGGGAGTTAGGACGCAGTGCCCTGAGATGCTTGGCAATCTTTATCGCCTCGAACCGAGTGAAGGTTGTCGCTGTAATCCCGTAAACATCAGAGTTCGAGTTCTGAAACACCTCTTGCAGGGGTTTGTTCCTGAGATCGCCTGATTCCAGATCCATGGTGTCCACGGAATGTGAGGAATGATTCTTGATGGAGGCGGCTAGGAAGATCAGTGAAAAAGGCCTCGCGAGGGACCAGTGCTTCTCTGCTTCGGAACCGTAGTTGGGTTTTTGTGGTTGAATCAGGGTGATTTTCATCTACCTCTCCGTCCGGAATCCGGTCCGCTAAGATCGTGAAAGCCGGAACACAATGATTGGGATGTGTCCAGATCGAGAATAGCCATTATCCTCTTGAAGAAAATGGATCACTGAACGATTTCACTCCTTGAGTTCTGCGAAGACAAGTGTATTCCAAGTGGTGTCACTTGGGGTCCGCTCCAGATCCGAAAAGGCCCTTACACCGAGTAAACGCAATCCGCTGATGGCCATAAACAGATTTAGCTCCTGTGGAAAGAAATATCTCATCAGATGAGCTTCTGTCGTTTCGCTAACGACGGCCTGCCCACTCAAATGGAGAATGTGATAATTCACAGTGGCCAAATGATGGTATGTATCAAGACTCCCCGATGCGATACGGATGACTTTTCCGTTCTCAGTTGGGATGATTTTGATTTTGTCCTCTGGCCGGATCACCAACACGGCCGGGCCATACCAAACATCACAGATGAAAAGACCGCCTGGTTTGAGATGGTTGCGCACAGTCTGGAGCGCTGCCAGGACGTCGTCATTGGTCAACTGGTAACCCAACACGGCGAACATCATCAGGACAACATCGAATGTCCGGCCCAGAGCCAGGGATTGAAGAAGAGCGTGCCCTAGCATGTCTCCGGACCGATCCACACCCGTGACTTCATAACCTCGCTCGGCCAGAGGGAACGCGTGGTTCCCTGTTCCGCAGCCTAGATCCAGTATGGTCCTGATGGGAGCCTTTCCATAGCGGCGAAAGACCTCCTCCAGCATGTCGCATTCAGCTTCATAGTCTTTCTCAGCATAGAAGAGGTCATAGTGATCGGCATAGACCTGTCTGAAAACGTGAGCTTCCGATCGGGGCTCGGTCATGAAAGCACCTCTCTGACTGACTCAGAAATCTGATCGATCTGGGATTCAGTGATCGTGAGGCCCGACGGCAGGTAGAGACCTTGCCGTGCGAGGCGCTCGGCTACAGGGTATTTTTCGCTTCTGAAGAGCCCCATCCTTTGCAGGGCAGGCTGCTCGTGCATTCCGAGAAAAAAGGGCCGCGTCTCCACTCCCTTGGCTTTCAGTCTGTCCGCGAACTCTGTAGCGTCCATTCGGACGGCCTTGTCCAATACCATCCCGTACATCCAATAGACCTGCCTTGCCCAAGACTCTTCAACCGGAAGCTGGGCCCCGGGGATGTCCTTTAGTCGCTCGGTGTAGTGTTTCCCAATCCAGCGCTTCTTCTCGATGATCGCCTCCATTCTCTCTATCTGGGCCAGTCCCAGTGCCGCCTGGAGATTGGTCAGTCTGTAATTGTTGCCCAACTCCGTATGATAGAACCGCTTCTCCTGGCGGAAGCAGAGGTTTCTGTAAGACCGGGCTTTGTCGGAGAGGACGGGGTCGTTCGTCAACACCATGCCCCCCTCTCCGGTGGTGATGAGTTTATTGGCATAAAAGCTGAAGCAGCTGAGATGGCCCATTCCGCCGCACCGTAACCATCTGGAAGCCTCTGTGTGCCGGTTGGAGAGATATTCGGCGCCATGAGCCTCCGCAGCATCTTCGACAATGGAAAGACCATGGCGGGCAGCCAGCTCTCGCAGAGGGTCCATGTCCACCGGATGGCCGTAAATGTGCACGGGCATGATGGCTCGAGTGTTCCCCGTGATCTTCTCCTCGACCCGTGAGACGTCCATGCACCAGGTTCGCGGATCACTGTCCACAAGGACCGGAACGCCCCCATTGTAGATGACGGCGAGCGCACAGGAGATAATGGTAAAGGCAGGCATGATGACCTGAAACCCGGGTTCGAGTCCTAGACACGCGACAGCGGTTTGGAGAGCCACCGTGCCGTTGCTCACGGAGATGCCGTGCTTGACTCCGCAGTAGGCGGCCCATTGCTCTTCGAATTCATCGATGAATCGACCTGCCGAGGAAATCCAGCCGCTCCGAACGCACTCCGTGACGTATTCGAGGTCGCGATCATCGAGCAACGGCTCATTTACAGGAATCATCAGGCATCTCCTGCGCTTCAAATCTGGTTTTATCGGCCTCTCCTGCGTAGGGCCCCTGCTTCACTTCGATCATGGAGGACTCCTCCAGCATTTCCAGGGAATGCCCGCCACCGCACAGCAGAATAAGATCTCCTGATCTCAATATTCGGTGGCCGATCGGTTTTCGATCCGAAGAATAAAGACTGACCTTCACCTTTCCGCGGCGGAGAAAGAGGACTTCCTGCGTGTACAGCACTTGTCGGAGTTGCAGATTGTGCACGTGGGCTGCGATCTTATGGCCGGGAGCATGTCTGATGAAGGCGACCTGCTGTGAGAAATTCGCAGGAGTGAAAAATTGGATGCCCGGCTCATCGTATTCGGCTCGGATAATAAGAGCGATGGGCTCGAGCCCGTGTACAATCGTTTCAATGAAGGACTCTTTCACTTTTTCCCCTCCCACAGAAGGAAATGGGTCTGTGTTTTCATTTTCTCTTTGAAAGTGGCGTACTCCTCACTGCTGAGAACCAAGGTTCTGATTTTACGATTGATGTAACGTTCAGTTTTTTTGCTCAAATCGGCGAGATGATGGTTGTTGATGTTTCCAACCAGAACCAGATCAATGATGCCCGTGTCCTTGCCTTCGGCGTAGTCGCCGATGAGATAGGCCCGCTCAAGGTCTCCAAGCCGGTTCACAATGCCGTCCACGACCTGATCCAGTCCCATGACCTTGCTCACCATGGATTTCAGCTCAGGGAAAAGAGGGTGATCCCGGTTGGCCGCATAGTAGACGTTGCGGCCGTTTTTATGTGATTTCAGCAAGTTGGTTTTTGTGAGCTGATTCAGTTCTTCTCGGACCGCATTGGTGGACAGGTCGAATTCCTTGGCCAGTTCCCTGAGATAGGACTTGATGGCAGGGTTGAAAAAGAAGCGAACCAAAAGCTTGATCCGTGTCTTGGAGGAGATCAAACCTGAGAAAAGATTGTCCGATCCCTGTTCTTTCATGAGTAGAAATTCTACTCGATAAGCATGGATAAGTCAAGGGGAAATCATGGACCTTCCGGATCGTGGGCAGGGGGAATCGTTCCAGCCCGGCTACTGCCTTCCGGTTTGGGATCCTGCAGCTTGGCTTGGAGGACTCGCCATGCAAAATGAACGAAGAAGAGTGCCATAGCATAGAGATAAGGCCGCAACGGAAAAGAGTAGCGCTGTATGGGCGCACCGACCATGTGAAGAATCGTGTAGGAGATAAGGACCAGGGATAGAAAACGGGTGGTGAAAAGACATCGCTGGGAACAGACGGGGCCGGAAAAAGAAAGCCACACCATGAGGGAACCCAAACTGCCCAGCAGGATCAACGGCCAGTGAATCACGAACATCAGGAGATCGCTCCAGCGAAAGAGGACCTCTGAAAAATAGGGTGATCTTGCTACAGGGTAAACAAAAGCGCCCCCTACGCCCTGCACGTCATCCCAGGACCAGAAGAAAACGGGTTTCTCCAGAAGGAACCACCTCAGGTGCTCCCACGGTCTGTCTTGAAAACGCCGCAGAATTTCCCCAAGCACGGATGCCAGGTCTTTGCTGATGACAGGTGAGCGCGGGTCGAAAAGGTACGGGTAGCCTCTGCTTTCAGGGATTCCTTCGAAAGTGAAGCCAGGGTACATCCCGTGATGGAAAAAATTGATGAGCAGGGTGTCGTCTGAAAACGTTCCGAGGGTGACGGCGTTTCGCAGGATCCAGGGAAGGAAAAACAGGAGAAAGCCAGTGAGCAGCACAGCAGAATAGGCTGATCCCTTTTTCCATCCGTACTGAATGAGGAGCCAGACGCCCAGGAGAAAAGGGAGGTACTCCAGAATAGGCCTCACCAGGCTTGCCGCTCCGATGAGGCCTCCGACCAGGAGAGCCCGGGCCCCTGAGGGCCGTGAAGCAAAAAGGCAGAGAGCGCAGCCGATCACAAGGAGGAGGAAGCAGAAGAGGGTCTCCGTGACCACGAAGCTGTTTGGAACAATGAGATGAGGGCTGAGGGCAACAAGCAGAGCGGCGGCAAGAGCCCAGGAAGAAGGCAGAAAGCTCTTGCAGAGCAGGTACGTCAAAAGGATGCTGAGGGTACTCAGGATGACCTGGGCAAAGACCACTCGATGGACGAAAGATTGGAAGGAGGTGCTGTCCAGGAATGGGGTGAGAAACAGAGGGTATCCCGGGGAGCGCACGCTGTCCGGGGTGACGGGAGAGTCGAGATTCTTGATGTTCCCCACCTCCAGGGAATAGATGTGTTTGTAGCGCAGATTGTAGGCATACATGAAGTATTGGCCTGCATCGGCCCTCAGCGGGTTCATCACCACGGTTCTTTCCGCCGAGCCGATCCGCAATGTGAATCCGAGGATCAGGATGCAAAGCAAAACGAACAAGGTGCTCCAGGATGAAATCATTGAGATTCGTTTCATAACGCTCTCTGGTTCGCCCTTTCGAAAAACATTGAAAAACAGCAATGGCCCCCTTCGGGATCATCCCTGAAACCGGCAGGTTGCTGAAACACACCGGCTAGGATCCATGGTTGATGTTCGCAGGTCGCATGTCGCGCACCTTTTGCGCAATGCCCGCCATCTTGGATCGCTGTTCGTCTGTCGCAATGCTCTCTGCAGATATCAGATGCTTTTCCCAATCCGGGAGACCTAGAGTCCGGGCAAGGCCCGCGGAGGCCAGGTGGAGGTCTATGACCGAGGAGTCGCCCGGTAGACGTGAGAGCGATGTGCTCAGGAGAGTGTAGGCGCTTTGGGCCGTATCCTTTCCTTTTTGCTTTAGGGTCAGGACCTGAAAGCCCGTGAACGATGTCACGTGAAGCAACTCGCCCGTCTCTCCCGGTCGAAGAGCGAAGTGCTCAGGCCTTGAAGCAGGAGGCAGGCATTTGCAGTACAGAGACCGGGGGGTCAAGCACCATTCGGCTCGGTGGTGGAGGATCAGAACAGGTTGCTTGTCCATCTGGGCCATTTCTCCGCACAGAGAGGGGATCCCGGAAACAACGAGCCGCCTGGAAAGGCCGTCATAGTAACGGCGAAACCCGTAGAAGCTCCCTTCCCAGTCTCCGTAAGGAACCAAGGTGTCAAACAGCAGGAACTGCTCCGGT
>JALOPA010000290.1 GCA_025454125.1 Thermodesulfobacteriota bacterium | reverse complement strand
CGCGCCGCCGGTCTACCGGGAATACTGTGCCCCTTACGCGGCTCCCTATGCCTATGCTCCGGCTTACCGGCCGGGCTGGAGTTTCGGGTTTTCCTTTGGCTGGTGAGAATACGGGTTCCGCCCCCTCTCCCTCTGCATCTTTCTCGGCAGGGGGAGAGGCCTAGCCGGTCACAGCTTGGGCCTCAGGGCGACTCGGGTCTTTCCTGATCCCCGAGCCTTGTGCCCGAACCCCGATCCGCTTTATTTGGGAACCTCGACCTGCACACACAGGGCCGCATCGCCCTGGTAGGACCGAACCCCCTTCACATGGACCACTCTTTCCGGACCGCGCTGGCTCGCGCCCGGCACTCTGAAGGTGGTCACGTCCAGACGCTCGATAGGTTTCTCTTCGGGTTTTTCCACTTGTGGAACCCACTCATAAGGGACCCGGTAGGCCCTATAGATCAGGTTGATCTTCATCATCTTTCCCCAGTAGGGGCTGATGTATTCCCACACGATCTCGTGATCCCGCGTGACCTCGATGAGCCGGCCCCCAGACCCTTCGGTAATCAGCGTGTTGCCGTTGGGGAGGCGCTGGGCCGAGCTGATGAAGGGGCTGTAGAACCGGTTGGCATCCACAGGAACAGCGAAGCCGGCTTCTGCTGGGGTGTATTGCCAGACCACCTTGAGCGTTGTGGGATCCAGTTCAAGCACCCGCGAGTAATCCCTCAAGGCACTCCGAAAGCCCGTCGGGGAGCCGGGGTTCGGAGACCCATAGCCCGCCCACCCCCCGTTGTCGAAGACCATGATGTTCCCTTCGCCGGGAAGTCCCCTCGGGATCATGTGAGCGTGATGTTGTCCGATGATCCATCCCAGGTCCCTGAGTTCCTGTGTCTCGTCGTAGTTGGGCCCGAGCTTCCACACGATCTTCCCCGTCCTTTTGTCGATGATCGCCGTGATGTTGGACTCTCTGGCGCACCAGATCAGGTTGTCCGGATGAAACCGGTGATCTCCCGCGTCAAACCATTGGTTCGGTCCGAGCAAGGACAGCGAGTTGATGTGCATCCAGTCGCCCATACCTCCGCCCGAAGGTCTGAAGTTGGGATTGCGAAAGAGGAGGTTCTTGGCGTCCTCTCTGAAACCCAGTTCGTCAAAGTGATCGCTGCATATCCACTCCCAGACAATCTCACCGTCCCACGTGACTTCGACGATCGTGTCGTCGAGGAGAACCTTGTCCGCAATCTTGGGATTCTTCAGGTTCTTGTGGGAGAGGATCACCGTGTTGCCCCGATCCGCTTTGGGCTCCATGCCGGGAACATAGTAGCCTACAGGGTTGCCCTCCCTCTGGTAATCGTGATGCTGCCTCGCCATCCACTGGGGTTCTTCTCCAGGGTCCTCGACATACTCGTACTCGTTGAACTTCCACACCACGTTGCCGTCCCAATCCACCTGAACCAGATCCACATAATCCTGCATCCCGTAGGCCGTGTTCCTCTCGCCGGTGCTGCCCATGAGATAGCCTCCGGGGAGGATCCTGTTCGGCATCCCTTGAAACTGTTTCCAGACCTGGACCTCTCCTCCGTTCATGTCGATGAGGAGTGCGCCCACCTCCTTGGCCTGAAAGACAGTGTACCCACTCCAGCATCTCTTGGGGTCATAAAGGGTCGCTCCTGTCGGAAAGACACTGGGATAAGTCATTGCGTTCACCTCCTAATATTTCCGCGTCTGCGTAAAGCCAATCGTTGTCGGCTCAAACCGACATCTTCAGGGACAAAGGGACAGAGGCACAAAAATGCAAAGGGTAAAGAAAAGAAGAGATGTTCTGCTTTGTCCCTCTGTGCCTGTGTGCCTCTGTCCCTTGTTTTGCTTTGTGCCTTCATCCCTCCTTAAACGCCTGCTCTCTCTTGCCCCGGATCGAGGGAAGGGCCACCACGATCAGCATCGCCACGGCCAGGATCAGGAAAGCGAGAGACAAAGGACGCGTGAAGAACACGGAAGGATCTCCCCTGGAAAGCAGCATGGCTCGCCTCAGATTCTCCTCCATCATCGGCCCCAGGATAAAACCCAGAATCAGCGGAGCCGGTTCGCACTCCAGCTTGTAGAAGATATAGCCGAGCAGGCCGCACCCGGCGGTCAGTCCGATATCAAAGGTGTTGTTGTTCACGCTGTACAGTCCGATGCAGCAGAAAAGCAGAATGGCAGGATAAAGGAGGCGATACGGGACCGAGAGCAGCCTCACCCAGATCCCCACGAGGGGAAGATTCAAGAGCACCAGGATCACATTGCCCACCCACATGGAGACGATGACCCCCCAGAACAGGGCGGGGTTGGCGGTGACGACCCTAGGGCCCGGCTGGATGCCGTGAATCATCATGGCCCCGGCCATCATCGCGAGCACCACATTGGGCGGTATTCCAAGCGTGAGAAGCGGTACGAAAGACGTCTGGGCAGCTGCATTGTTGGCGGCCTCAGGAGCCGCCACACCTTTGATATTCCCTTTGCCGAAGCTGTCCGGGTCTCGCGCGATTTTCTTCTCAAGCATGTAGGCCGTGAAGGAAGAGAGGATCGCCCCTCCTCCGGGAAGGATCCCGAGCAGGGACCCGCAAAGGGTGCCGCGCAGAACCGCAGGCGCACACGTCTTGATGTCTTCTCGGCTCAGCATGAAGCCGGTGAGCTTGCTCTTCAGGATATCCCGCTTCTCCCGTTTCTCAAGGGTGTTGACGATGTCGCAGATGGCAAAGAGCCCCATGGCCAGGCAAACAAATCCGATCCCGTCCGCCAACTCGGAGACTCCGAAGGTGAACCGCTGAACCCCGCTCGTCACGTCGGTCCCGATCATTCCCAGCAGCAGGCCGAGTACGATCATGCCCACGGCCTTGAGCATGGAACCCGAGGCCATCACGACCGACCCGATGAGTCCGAAGGCCATGAGCGAGAAGTACTCCTCGGGTCCGAATTTGAACGCCAGCTCGGAGAGAGGCAGGGCCAGAACCGCCAGGACCAGGGTGGCGAAGGTTCCTGCCACGAATGAACCGAGGGCCGAGATGGTCAGCGCGGCACCCGCTCTGCCCTGGCGGGCCATCTGGTGCCCGTCAAGGCAGGTGACCACGGAAGAGGCTTCTCCCGGCACATTGACCAGGATGGAGGTGGTTGAACCGCCGTATTGAGCGCCATAGTAGATTCCTGCCAGCATGATGAGCGCTGCCACCGGCGGCAGGGCGAACGTGGTCGGCAGAAGGATGGCAATGGTCTGTACCGGCCCGATGCCCGGGAGCACGCCGATCAGCGTGCCGATCAGGGCGCCCACGAAACAGTAAAGAAGGTTCATGGGCGTGACTGCGGTCTGGAAACCGAGAGCGAGATTAGACAGCAGTTCCATAAGGATTCTTTCCCTTTCGCGCCAGGGTCATCCGACAAGGAAGGCCGGCCATACCGGAATCTGGAACTTGAGAAAATAGACAAAGACGGCCCACACGATAACAACAAGGGCCGCGGCGTTCGCCAGGGCCTCCCGCCATCGGAACTCGTGGCTCGCTTTGCTGACCATGACCACCAGGAGAGCCGTGGACAGGAGAAGCCCGAAGGGCCTGAAGATCTGGCTGAACAGAAACACCGACAGAAGCACGATCGCCAGCGGTTTGAGCTGCACAGCGGGCCAGGACTTGCTGTCCTTGGCCCGGCGCAGGCTTCTCCACAGCAGCACGGCTCCGAGGACGGCCAGGAAAAGACCGAGTGCGAAGGGAAAGTATCCCGGCCCCATCTTTGCGGCCGTGCCGATGGTCAGGCCTCTCGACAGCATCATGGCTGCCGCGCCGAAAAACAGGAACAGGAGACCAGTCAGAAAATCCTTGGGGTGAAAAATGCGCATGGCCACACTTCTCCCTTCGTGCCGAGATGGGGGAAGGGCCGTGCCCTTCCCCCATCTCACGCCCCGCAGCGTCCGTTTCGTTGACCCTGCAGGGGAGCTTTATTCCGCTTTGAACCCGGATGCCTTGATGACGGGCACCCACCGTTCGCGATCCTTCTTCAGAATAGCTGCAAAGGCCTCAGGGGTCGTGCCCACTGCATCGTTGCCCAGTTTTTCGATTTTTTCCACCACATCAGGCATTTTCACGGCTTTGACGATTGCCGCGCTCAGCTTGTCCACAATGGGCTTGGGTGTTTTGGCCGGTGCGACCATCGCGTTCCAGCCTACCCCTTCGATGTCCTTGTACCCCAATTCGATGAACGTCGGAATCTCTGGGTTCTTTCGGGCGGTCCCTGCTGTGGCCAGGATCCGGATCTTGTTTGCTGACCATGAGTCCGAAGAAATGGGGAAGGCTGCCGGCAGCAGGAGAGCCGTAATTGGCTTGCTTGGGATTCTGCTTCATCCACTCGATCAGTCCTTTCACATCCTTTATAGGAGAGGTCGCAGGAACCGAGAGGCAGAATTGGTAGGTGGTGATCAATGACACGGGCACAAAGTCCGCGTCCGGGTCATAAGGGAGTTTCGAAAAAACTACCGGCGCCACGACAAACAGGGCCGGATTCACCACCAGCAGGGTGGTGCCGTCCGCGGGCTGGGTCTTGGCATACTCGGTGCCGATACGACCCCCGGCGCCGGGCTTGTTTTCCACGATCACTGTCTGACCCAAGAGGTCCTTCATTTTGTCTGCGATCAGTCGGGCTGCCACATCAGACCCTCCCCCTGCCGGATAGGGAACGATGATCTTGATGGGGCCTTTGATCTCCTGGGCCGGCGCGGCACCCGCTGTCAAAATGCAAAGAAAACTGCTGACCATCAACACGACGAAAAACTTAGTGAAGAGAGAACGCATGATGACACCTCCTTGTGATGGGTGATGGGCTTTCCCCGCAGAGACGGCTTTTTCCGGACTCCCCGGGAAAGGCTTTTGATTCCCTTGGTCTGACTCTATCGAAATCCTTCGTATTTATAAACGTGAATTTTTCGCCCCCCCGGCACGATCCAGCGCTTCGAGAATCTTCTCGGGGGTGATGCAGAGTTCCTTCATTCTGACGCCGATCGCATCGCAGATCGCATTCGCTATAGCCGGAGCAACGCCCACCATGGTCCCTTCGCCCACGCCTTTGGCGCCGAAGGGGCCGGTCGGCTCGTTGGACTCGACGATGATGGGAACCAGTTCCCCGACATCGCAGGCCCGCAGGATTCTGTAATCCCTGAAGCTGTCGTTGAGAATCCTGCCTTCCCCCAGAAGCAGTTCCTCGGTCAGGGTCCACCCGATCCCCATGACCGCGCCGCCTGTGATTTGTCCCTCTATGTTTGCAGGATTGATGGCTTTGCCCACGTCAAAGGCACCGACCACCTTGACGACGTGAACCTCGCCTGTCTCCGTGTCGACTTCCACTTCCACAAAGGTGGCCCCATAATATCCCGGCATCGCGGGAGCTACGCCAGTCGAAACACCGATAATCTGTTCGCAGATGGACATGTCCCCGATCTGGATCTTGCGCATCAGGTCGCCGATCTTCACCGACACTGAAGGGTTCCTGGCGTTAAAGATGATTCCCTCCTTGATAGCCAGTTCATTTTCCGGTGCGCCGAGATGCTTCGCAGCGAATCCGAGGAGCTTTCTCTTCGCATCGGCCGCCGCCTTTTTCGCAGCGAGCCCACCCGCATAGGTCTGCCGGCTCCCATGCGTTCCCCCGTCCAAGGGCGTCACGTCCGTGTCAGGCATGGACACGGAAATCTGATCGAAACGCACGCCGAGTTCTTCCGCAGCGATCTGAGCCAGGGCGGTCCTGTTTCCCTGCCCTTCGTCGGACGCTGCGGTCACAAGCTGAACAGAGCCATCGGAGCTGATCATCACCGTCGCAGACGCCGGGTCAGGCAGAGCACCGGCTGCGCCGGTGCCGTGCAGCATGATCGCCATGCCGACCCCTCTTTTCTTCGCCCCTTCGGGCTTGGGCCTGCGTTCTCTGTCTTTCCACCCGAACGCTTCCGTCGCTTTGCTGAGGCACTCTTTCAGCCCGTCGCTCCGGATCTCTTCGACGAATATAGGATCGATTTCCCCCAGACCGCGATAGTTCTTGAGCCGCAAATCGACCGGATCGATTCCAAGATGGCGGGCAATCATGTCCATCTGGGACTCCTGGGCAAAATTGAATTGAGGATTCCCGTACCCTCTGAAAGCCCCGGTCAGAGACTGATTGGTGTACACGGCGGTGGCCTCAAAAGAAACATTCGGGCAGCGATACAGCCCGACGCCCGTGGACAGGCAGTCGGCAAGAACACCGACGGTGTGGGTGCTGTAGGCCCCGACGTTGGCC
>JALOPA010000289.1 GCA_025454125.1 Thermodesulfobacteriota bacterium | reverse complement strand
ACCAAAGGCGCCACGCGGATCGCGGAGGTGGCGGCCCGCTTCACCCTGGACGCCATGCCCGGGAAGCAGATGAGCATCGACGCGGACCTCAACGCCGGCCTCATCGACGAAGCGGAAGCCAAGCTCCGGAGGACCAGGATTTCGAGAGAGGCGGATTTCTACGGGGCCATGGACGGGGCGGCCAAGTTTGTCCGAGGGGACGCCATCGCCGGCATCATCATCGTGCTGGTCAACATCTTCGGAGGCTTCGTTATCGGCGTGCTGCAGAAGAACATGGCTCTCCTGGAAGCGGCCCAGAACTACACCCTGCTCACGGTCGGCGACGGTCTGGTCACCCAGATCCCCGCGCTCACCATCTCCACGGCCGCGGGCATTGTGGTGAGCCGAACCGCTTCAGAAGACACGATGGGAAAGGAGTTGGGGCGGCAGTTCTCGAAATACCCCAAAGCCGTGTACATGGCCAGCCTCACGATTTTCATTTTTGCCCTTATCCCCGGCCTGCCCCACATTCCCTTCATGGCTCTGGCCATGATTCTTGCCGGAAGCGCTTACCTCGCGACCCGCGGGCAGGCTCCTGAGACCGGCAAGGAGGAAGACCAGGGGAAAAAGCCGGAAGCCGGAGCGGGGCCGGAGCCTGTGGAGCACCTCCTGGTCGTGGATCCCCTGGAGGTGGAAGTGGGGTACGGTCTTCTCTCTCTGGTCGACAAGGAACAGGGCGGAGAGTTCCTGGACAGGGTTCGATCAATCCGTCGTCAGTTTGCCATGAACACGGGCATGATCGTTCCTCCCATCCACATCCGGGACAACCTCCAACTCAAGCCTTCCAAGTATCAGATCCTGCTCAAGGGCGTCAAAATCGCCGAAGGGGAACTCATGGTGAACCACTTCCTGGCCATGGATCCGGGGGACGTCAAGACCCGAGTGGAGGGCCTTGAAACCGAGGAACCGGCGTTCCACCTCCCGGCCCTATGGATCCCGGAAAGGAAAAAGGACGAAGCCCGCGTGGCAGGATATACGGTGGTGGACAATGTGACGGTCATGTCCACCCACCTGAGCGAGGTGCTCAAAAAGCACGGAGCGGAACTCCTGGGCAGACAGGAGGTGCAGAATCTCCTCGATCACCTGAGCAAATCCTCTCCCAAAGCCGTGGAAGAACTGGTTCCCAACCTTCTGCCCCTCGGGACCGTGCAGAAGGTCCTGCAGAACCTGCTGCGCGAGCAGGTGTCCATACGGGATATGCTGACGGTCGTGGAGACCCTGGCGGATTACGCGTCCCTGACCAAAGACCCGGATCTGCTCACCGAATACGTCCGGCACCGTCTGGCGAGATCCTTCATCAGCCCCCATGTCGATGAGACCGGAGTGCTGAACCTGTTCACCTTGAATCAGGATGCGGAAGACACGCTCGTGCGGGGAATCCACAAATCAGAACACGGCACCTATCTGTCCGTGGAACCCGGCGTGGCCGATGCTCTGGTGGGGTCCATCAGGAAAATGGCCGAGACGGCCATGGTGAAGAACCTCCAGCCTATCCTGGTCACCTCTCCTCAGCTTCGAAGGCATCTCAAGAAAATGGTGGAGCATTTTGTTCCGTCCCTCACGGTGCTGTCCCAGACAGAACTCCTGAGTGACATGAAATTCAAGTCCATGGGCGAGGTGACATTCAATGGCGGAGCCTAGACGTTTTCGGGGAAGAAGCATTGCACATGCCATGGAAAAAGTCCGGGGAGAACTCGGGCCTGAGGCGATGATCCTCACCACGCGAAAACATCCGACACGGGAAGGGCTTTTTGAAATCACGGCCCTGCCCTCGGGTCCGGACAAGCCGGCCTCCGGCCCGGAGGCGCTCGAAGAGCTGAAATCGGAGCTCCTGAGCCTCAGAGAATTGGTCCTTCTCCTGAACCACTCCGGGGGCCTTGTGGAGCGCCTCCTCACCCACCCCGCGCTCCTTTCCCTCTATGCCGCACTGATCCGGAACGGCGTGAACGCGGATGCGGCGCGAGCGTTGCTGGAGAAGGGCGACAGCTTCGGGGACGGCTCCGGCGGCAGTGTGCCTGCCATGAGAAAGAGGGTGCTGCGAGAGATCGCGCTGGCCCTGGAGGTCAAAGATCCTTTTGAGGCGGGCCAGGGCGGTCGGGTTCTTGCGGCCTTCTACGGCACCACCGGGGTCGGTAAAACGACGACCGTAGCCAAACTGGCCGCTCAACTCATGCTCAGAGACCAGAAAAAGGTGGGACTCATCTCCATTGACGGGTATCGAATCGGAGCCATGGAACAGCTGAGAATCTATGCCAACATTCTCGGCATTCCCTGCTTTCCCGCCTTTTGCCGAAAAGATCTGCTCTATGCGCTGCACAAACTCTCCAACAAAGACGTGGTCCTCATCGACACGGCCGGTCAAAGCCACTACGACAGGGAACGGATCGACGCCCTGAGGGGTTTGATTCCCCCGGAGGCTCCTGTGGACGGGCATCTCCTCCTTCCCGTGGGAACCTCGGACAGAGAGATGGACCAGGCGGCGCGCCGCTTCGAGACCTTTGGCCTCAAGAGCTACATCTTCACGAAACTCGACGAATGTCAGAGGAGAGGCTCCATGCTCAACCAACTCCTCAGGTTCCCTCTTCCCGTGTCCTACGTGACCACAGGGCAGAACGTTCCTGAAGACATCGAGAAAGCGGACAAGGGCAAGCTCCTGAAACTCATCCTGAACGGAAACTGAAAGAAGAGACTTAGGAAAGGAACCTATGGATCAGGCAACGCAATTGAGAAAACTGGTATCCCTGGAGTGTGAGCAGAGCCGGAGGCGCCGGCCCCTCAGACCGACCGGGGACCTGGAGAGCGGCTCTCCCCCCAGGGTGTTCGCTGTGACGAGCGGAAAAGGGGGAGTGGGAAAAACCAATGTCGTGGGGAACCTCGCTGTTGCGTGTCAGCGCCTGGGCAAGAAGGTGCTGGTCCTGGACGCCGATCTGGGCCTTGCCAACATCGACATCCTCTTCGGCATCAATCCTCAGCATACCATCGGCGAGACCATCCGGGGAGAACGGGACCTCTCCGCGGTCATTGCCGAAGGGCCCGAGGGTGTGGCGGTGATCCCGGCTTCCTCCGGGGTCGAGGAGCTGGCTCAGCTCAGCGAAGGACAGAAAGTCAATCTCCTGAGCGAATTCGACGGGCTCCACAGGGCCTTCGATCTGCTTCTCATCGACACAGGGGCAGGCATCGCCTCCAACGTGATCTTTTTCAATCTGGCGGCCGAAGAGCGCATCATTGTAATCACGCCGGAGCCCACCTCCATCACGGACGCCTACGCTCTCATCAAAGTGCTTTTTTTCAATCACGGGATCAAGGACTTTCTACTCCTTTCCAACATGGTGAAAGACGAAAGCCAGGGCAAGAGGGTTTACGAGAACCTCAGCCGGGTGGTGGCCAAGTTTATGAGAGGGGTCTGCGTGGACTATGCAGGGTGCATTCCGTGGGACGGACTCCTGCAGAAAAGCGTGAGTCGAAGACAACCCGTCCTGTGCTGCTCTCCGGACAGCCCTTCGAGCCGGAGCTTCATGGCGCTGGCGCGTACCCTGACCGCAAACGGCCAACAGAAGCCGCAGGACGGCAACATCAAATTCTTTCTGAAGAGACTGATGGACGCAGCCCAGGATGAGACCAGAGCTCAGTAAGTACCAGGAGAATCTCCCTAGAGAGCAAGAGGGCCTGAGCGCCGAGGAAAGGGAAGCCTGTGTTCTCCGCTACGCTCCTCTTATTCATTTCATCGCCAACCGGATGGCCATGAGACTTCCCCCTTCGGTTTCCAAGGAAGAACTCGTGAGCGCCGGAATCGTGGGATTGCTGGATGCCCTTGAGAAGTTCGATGCGGGTCTGGGCAACCAGTTCAAAACCTATGCGGAACACCGGATCCGCGGAGCCATGCTGGACGAACTGCGGAAGATGGACTGGTTTCCCCGGTCGGTGAGAAAGAGCATGCAGAAGGTGGAAGAGGCCGTTCTTGCTCTGCGGTCCAGGTGGGGCAGAGAGCCTGAGGATGAAGAGATCGCCCAAGAGATGGGGGTGGAGATCGAAGAGTACTTCAGAGTCCTCCATCGGGGCGCAGGCGCGGGGCTCCTCAACATCGAGGACCTGCTGGCCGAAGGGGGCGGCTCCAAGCTCAACGGGCAGGGGCTTGAAGCGCCCTCTCCACTGGATGAGCTCAAGGTCAAGGAAATGAAACAGCTCGTGGCCGCGGCCCTGCGAGATCTCTCGGAGATGGAGCAAAAGGTCATGTCTCTCTATTACTACGATGAATTGACCCTGAAAGAAATCGCTGAGGTGTTTCATCTCACGGAATCCAGGATTTGCCAGATCCACAGCAAGGCGATCATGCGGCTGAGAACCAAACTGAGGGCCTTTTATGAAAGCTGAAGAAGACCTTTCCCAGGAACACCCGGAGGCTCCTGCTCAGGTGAGGGGGAAACCGGTCAAGCGAGTCGCCCTTCTCCTGTCTGTGCTCATGCTTG
>JALOPA010000288.1 GCA_025454125.1 Thermodesulfobacteriota bacterium | reverse complement strand
TTGGGACACAGATCAACACGGATTTGTTGCATTGAAAGAAATCAATCAGCGTTTATCTGTGAAAATCCGTGTCCGCTTTCTTCGCTTTTGCTTTTCTCTGCTCTTCGCTCTACGCTGCCTTCAGGTCGACAGCGCCCGGGAGATGGCCTGGCTCAGCTCCCCCATCCCGCAGGGCTTCGTGACGTAGCCCTTGATCAAATGCTTGGCGCTTTCATCGATGCCGTTGGCTCCGTTCTCTTCGTAGCCGGACACAATGATGATTTTTGCTCCAGGATCCTTTTCAACGATTTTCCTGGCGCACGTGATCCCGTCCATCTTGGGCATGCCCCTGTCCATCAGCACCACGTCCGGGTCCCACACGCTGTAATTTTGGAGCGCGTCCAAAGGCTTTTCCACGGGTATGGCTTCGTACCCGAGCTTCTTGCAGATGGCGGCCAGGGCGTCCAGAGCAGGCCTTTCGTCATCGACGATCAAAACCTTCTCCCCCTTGCCGGGGATGATTTCCCTCGCGGGCTCTACCTTTTCGGTTCCCTTTGGTTCTGCAAATGGAAACGAAATCTTGAAAACGGCTCCCTTGCCCGGTTTCGAAGACACGGAAATGGTCCCTTTGTGTTCCTCCACAATCCCGTGCACCGTCGAGAGACCCAGGCCCGTGCCCTTTCCCACCTCCTTCAGGGTGAAAAAGGGGTCGAAGATCTTGTCCACGGTCATCTCATCCATACCGATGCCTGTGTCGCTCACGACCGCCAGCACCCTGTTCCCTTTCCTTTTGGCTTCCACGGTCAGCTTGCCGCCGTTGGGCATGGCATCGTTGGCATTGCTGTACAAATTCATGAAGACCTGGCTCAGCAGGGACCGGTTGCCCTTGACGAACAGGTCCTTGTCCAGGTTGAGCACGATTTCGATATTCCTGTTCAACACCCGTGCGATAATTTCGTTGGTTTGCTTGATGACGTCGGAGAGATCGAGGGCCACCTTCTGGTACTCCCCGCCTCTCCTGGAAAAGTGCAGCAGGTTGTTGATGAGATCCACGCCTTTTTCAACGGAGTCGTAGATGTTGGTCGTGAGGTCCGCAATGTCCGGTTTTTCACCGCAGACCAGCTCCAGGTACTCGGTGTTGCCGGATATGGCCTGAAGGATATTTCTGAAATTGTGGGCAATGCCTCCGGCAAAGGCCCCGATGGATTCCATTTTCTGGGACACGAGGAGTTGCTCCTGCAGAGCCTTCTGCTCCCTCTCTCCCAGCATTTTTTCCGTCACGTCGTCGAAGATCGCCACAATCTCCTTGGAAGGCAAGCGATAAACGTAGTAGTCCCGCCAGCCGGTGATTTCATCGCCCTCGTGAAAGGTGATGGATCCGCTCTCCGGGTTTCCGCTTCGCCACACCCGCCTGAAGCTTTCCAGTATGTCCGATTCCTTGTAGAAGGGCAGGGTCTCAAAGAGCGTCCGGTTCCCCACGATCTCCCTGTCGTGGATCTTTTCGGTTCTGCGGAACGCGCGGTTCAGGTTGAGGATGACAAAATCCTGACCATCCTCCACCGCCTTGAACACCACCACGCCGCTGCTCATGTGATCAAAAATGGCCTTGAAGCGCGCCTCGCTCTCGCGAAGCTTTTCCTGAGTTTCCATGAGAACCTTGGTCCGGTCCTCCACCAGGCTCTCGAGATAGGAATAAATGGTCGCATTTTCTATGGCAATGGCCGCAGGGCTGCTCAGCGCCGACAGCAGGGAGAGGTCCTCTTTGCGGAAACCATAAGGCTTGCTCACGGAGTCCACGTAGATCGCCCCCCGTATCTTCGACTTGCTGATGAGAGGAACGCACATCACGGACTTGATCTTCATGATCTCCATGCTCTCGGAACGGTCCTCTTTGTCCTCCCTCATGGTGTTGGACATCATGACCGCTTTGCCTTCCTTCAGGACCTTGTTGACGACGGTGCGGCTGTAGGGCCGGGCGGCGTGTTTGCCTTCGTCGTTCGACCTTGCGATGACCCTGATGATCCTGCCTGACCTTGCATCCACCAGCAAAATAGCTCCACGATCGATTCTTTTGAGAAGCTCAAAAATCTGATCAAGAATCTTTTCGAAGAGCTCATTCAGATCCAACGACTGCATCAGCATTTTCGAGACGCTGTAGATCAGTTCCAGATTTCTCAGCGAGGTTTTAGGCCGATCCATCTCCGCGGTGTCGTTGAGCGGGCTGGCGGGATCGACGAGTTTCTGAAGCGGCGCTAAATCCCTTTTGTACTCCTTGCCCAGGGAAACGAAGATGTTGCCCATGCCGATGGGCACCCCTTCCCGCACCTCGAGAACCTTACCGGGACTGATCTGCTTATCCCGAATGTAGGTCCCGTTGGTGCTCCGCAGGTCTTCAATGAAATACTTGTCCCCCTTGCAGATGACCTTGAGATGTCTGCGCGAGACGTGCTTGTCCTTGATCTGGATATGGTTGTCCGGGGCCCTACCCAAAAAGATGATCTCTTCTTTGAGTTCATGCACCTCGCCCTTGTCGGGTCCATTCAGAACAAAGAGCTTGCTCATGAGGCTTTCTCCCCCTGGGACCGATTCAGCAGGTTTTCAATGTGGTCTTTGAGGATCGACATCCGGACGGGTTTCGCTAAAACAAGATCCGCCTTTTTCTCCATAGCCGCCGCTTCCGGTTCCTTGCCGAAGCCGGTGATGGCGATGACCGGGATGTGAGGCTTCCGGTCCTTTATGGCGCTCACGACCCCGACCCCGCTCACGTAGGGCATCACGATATCTGTAATCACGAGATCGTAGGTTTCGGTTTCGAGCTTCTTCAACCCCTCCATCCCGTCGACTGCGGTGATCACCTGATACCCCTCTCGGGTGAGATGTTTCACCATGATGGAAAGAACATCCGCGTCATCCTCAATGATAAAAATCGTTCTCGTTTCAGCCATGATTTCGTTCACCGTTGTGTGTTGTCTGTGCCGACCGCGGACCACCGACGGCCGACCGCTGTTGTTTCAGTGACGAGTGACGAGTCACAAGTGACATGTGAAACAACGCTCTTTGCTTTCATCCTGTCACGTGTCTCTACTAAGAAACTTGGCGTCAGCGGCATGTAAAATCCCCTCTGTCTCCCTTTTATAAAGGGGAGGTCTTGCGCTAGGTTCCCCCCTTTCGTAAAGGGGGATAAAGGGGGATTTTGGGAGTTTGCCGTTGAATCAGGCTTCTTTCATAGACGCCCCCGCAGCGAAGCGCCGGGGTATGAATGCTTGTCACTGTCTTCCTACTCTCTCCTGTCTTCTGTATTCTGCCTACTGACTTCTTCTTGTCACTCGTCACTTTATATGCTCCAGATACGCCAGGTCCTTGTCCTGAGTGTTCTTGTTTCCAATGGCCACGATCGTTTTCCTGGCCTGAGAATCCTTCTGATAATAGAGCCTCCCGGAGTAGGCGAAAGTGACCTCAAGAAAATCCATCTTCCCACCCTTGCCAAAGACCTTGCGTTTCACCGTAACCGCGGATTCGTCTTCATTCAGCTTGTGAATCGTCTCCTCTGCTTTGAGCTGAAACTCATCGGTGAGTGCAAGAAAACCTTCCAGCGCGCGGTCCGTGAACGAGAGACTTCGGTAGAGCACTCCGAAGCGCTTTCTTAGCGCTTCCACGTTCTTCTTGACCTTTCTGGACTGCTGGGCCAGCCGATCCATTTCCTCTTTGAGCTGGCCGACCTGCGCCGCCATCTCTTCTCGGACCCGCTTCTGTTCTTTCAGTCCGGCTTCCTGGCTTTCCAGTTCCTCAAGAAGCCCGTCCACATCCCGGGTCAATTCATCTCTGTCTTTTCTGAGGGCAGCGATTCGCTCCACATACTCGTTCTCCCGCGTCTCAGCCTCCTTCAGCTTCCCTTCGGCCAGGTTGAGCTGTTCCGAAAGCCTCTGGACCAACCTCTTCTGCTCGCCCTCTTCTTTTTCGCTCTCACGGATCCCCCTCCTGATGAAAGCCTGGAGAACGGCCAAGGAGATGAAGATGTAGAGGACAAGGATGCTGTTGGCCAGCCACGTATTCTGACCGATCTGCAGATTCACGTCAAGGGCCAAGCCCTCGCTCAGGAGTCTGTAGTTCTCGGAAGCCACTTCCGTGTATCGAAGCGATTCGAGCCCGGTCTCGGCAAACCCTCTTTCCTCCTGGTAGGGCGATCCGGTGTCCAGCTTGGTCTGGGAGGGATAGAGGATGCGGTCGTCTCCGGTCTTGACCAGAATCTCGGTTCTGATCCCGATCTTGTGTTTGAAATCCTCGCTCAGATAGCGCCCGATGTTCCGGTTGATCTCCTCCTTGAGGGTGTGACGCCCTTCGTACAGCGCCTGCTCATCCCGGATCATGAGATCCTGCACTCTTTCTGTTTCCCGGCCCCCCAGGTATTTCTCCAGGCCGTTCAGCGTCAGGATGTAGCAAACAGGCGGCAGAAAGATGCACAGAAAGAGTATTTTGAAAGGGAAGTTTTTCAAAGCCTCAATAAGTGCCTAAAATGAAGAATTCAAAAA
>JALOPA010000287.1 GCA_025454125.1 Thermodesulfobacteriota bacterium | reverse complement strand
GTATTTAATAACTGCCGGACGAGCGCGCACCGTACAAAGGTCGTAGTAAGCAGCAGGTATCGAAAAAGGGATTAGATCTGCAACTCAATATCTAGCCCCGTTGGAGCAAAAACGATGACCCAATGGCTCAAGGACATGCATGGGGAATAAGATAACCCCAGTCCAAAAATAGGGTCTTCACCCTATGTACAATACAAGACACAGAAGTAAACTGATCCCATGCTAACAAAAGCAAAACTCAGTAAATTCAATTCCTTTTGAGGAGAACCAAACCCATGTCGGTAAAAGACTCCGGTTCTTTCAAAGTGATGTTGGTCGAAGATGACGATCGTTTTCGCCGCACCGTTGCTGAATCGTTAAAGACAAGATTCCCCTCCGTGGTTCTTGAGGAGGCGGCAGACGGCTCCGAAGTGCTGGAAAAGGTGAAAAGCTCTCTTCCTCAATTGGTTTTCATGGACATCAAGCTGCCGGGGCAGAACGGACTAGAGCTCACAAGACAAATCAAAACGCTTTATCCAGAAATCAGTGTCGTTATGCTTACGAATCATGACTTCCCCGAATACCGCGAGGCGGCTAGCGAGTGTGGAGCATACTGCTTTCTCGTAAAGGGATCAGTCAAGCCCCAGCAGATTCAGGATGCGGTGGAAGAATTGTGGACAAAATGGAAGGCCACATATGCGCAATCTCTATGAAATGAAACGCGCCCGGTAAGTCTGAAATGAGATAGACATCCACTCCGCGATTGGTGAAACTCAGACGCTACTTCCGATTACAACAACAATTGTCTCGAATTGGAGGCCAGACCTCGCTTCAAGTATTGCCCAAGTATGGTGAAATTCTCACGCGCTCAAAATTATCGCTTTTCCCAGACGAAATCGGTGACCAAAGTGTGTCTGGAAAAGGCAGAGCGCTGGGTCACCTCTTCGCGAAACCCGCTCTATATCACACCTTCAACGAAACCTTTGATGAGAAAACTGTTGTGGCGGGAATCTCGCGATTTGAAAGGAGCGATGCTCCGAACGTGGTGCACCTCGGACAGAAATCGCCAGGTCCGAAAGTCAGCCGATTCAGCATCACACGGGTAAACCTTGCCGTTGAACAGATATCGCAATCTTTGTCTTCGCTGAAGATGAGGGGGTTTGCGGCGCGGGCGGAGGCGCATCTATTGGGGCAGGGGGCAGTTGTTCTTGGTCTTCCATCGTTTGTGGAACCAGAACCAGTGGTCCGGGTGCTTCCGGATGTACTTCTCGATGATGTTGGTGAAGATCTCTGTGTTGATCTCAATGTCCTTTGTCCTGTCGCCTGTTCGCTGGAGCTCCACTGCCTTCTCGAAGATGATGCGATAGCGGCCGTCTTTCTGTCTGACCGGGAAAGCGGGCACCACAGGCGTTCTGGTGATCAGTGTGATGAGCGCCAATCCTTTGTTCGTGCAGGCCCATTGGTCAAGAAAGGGAACATAGACCCCTTCGTACCAGTCTACGTTCTGGTCCAGCAGGATGCCGATGAGCTTGTTCTCCCTCAGGGCACTCCGCACCCGTCTCATGGCTTTTTGCTTGAGAATAACCTCCGTACCGAAGAGCGAGCGCATTTCGCCGATCACGCGATCGAGGGGCTTGAAGTCGGCAGGTCTGGCTATGACGGCAAGGCTTCCGCCTTTGAGGGCGCCGGCGGCGCACAGAAACTCCCAATTGCCGAAATGGGCGGTGAGAAAGAAAAGCCCTTTCTTCCGGTTGAAGGCATCGACCACGTGTTCCAGCCCGTCGAAGGTCATGTACCGGTCAAGGGTGTCGTGCGTCATCCGAAAGATGTGAGGGATTTCGAAGAACATCTGGCCGAAGTGCAGGTAGACCCTTCTGAGGAGCTTCTTCGCTTCCCTCTCCGTGAGAGCAGGAAAGCTTCGCTTAATGTTCTCGAAAGCCACTTTTTTCCTGCTCATGGGGATGCAATAGGCGATGGTTCCCAGTCCCCTTCCAATGTGCTGCGCGAGAGGGTAATAGATATGGGACATCATGCGGATGGCCAAACGGATCAGCCTGTAGAGGATTTCGTCTATCATTTTATGGCCAATCGTCACTTGGAGCAGGCTGGCAGGTTGCGGATAAACACAATTCCTCCGTCACTCCCGCGGATGCGGGAGTTCAGAAAAGCCATTAAAGACTGGATTCCCGCCTGCGCGGGAATGACATCAAAAACCTCAAGAACTAGTTTTTCAGCAGCCAGCTTCTTGAAATGGATGGCGGAAATCCCCATGGCATGAGCCATCCATTTCAAAAAGTTAAACTCTTACCGTGAAAGCTCTCTGAAAAGGGAGCAGCGCACTACGCCAATGCCACGGCAAGCCAGCCCATGCCTTCTGTTGTTACCCAGGTGGGGATGGGTCTGTCCGCCAGGACTTCGAAGAGGATGCCCTCTTCTCTGACAAAAGGCTTCCCCACTCGCACTTCCAGGGGATCGAACAAGTTGAAGCCGGTCCCGGTCGCCTTGACCGCCGCTTCCTTTGCGGCCCACATCAGCGCAGCTCCCCTGGCCGTGTCGCCAGGACAAATGGCTTCCGCACACTCCAGTTCTTCGGTTCTGAAGGCTCGGCGAAAAGGGTAGGCCCCTGCAAACTCCTCCGGGTGGGCGACGTCCATGCCGACATCCCCTTTGCCGGACATGGCTGCCCAGAGCCGTCCCTTGCCGTGGCTGAAGGACAGGGACGGGCCTGGTCTTTCCCCAGCAAGAAGGAATGGAGCTCCCAAAGCGCTTTTCTGAAGGGTGAACTCGTTTTCATCGACAGGGGCGCACCAGCTGGGATCGAGCCCTGCCAGAGCCTGAAGCAGCGACAGGGCCAGGCGCAGCTCCGCCCCCTGCACAGACGGAGCAGATGCGAACACTACGGAGCCATGGAACCCGAGGGGGTTCAGGATGCGCACTGTTCCCTCAGCCCAGCCCTGGTCGCCTCCGGCGCCGCCAAAGGCGGGTAAACCTCTCTCACGAATGGTTGTGTCGCAAACAGAGAGGAACATTTTTTTTGTCATTTCGACCAAAGGGAGAAATCTTGGAATCCCGCCACTTGCAGAATCAGGATTTCTCTGCTTTCGCCTCGAAATGACATCGTGACACCGCCTCCGAGCCGCGGCAGAGAGGAAGGGTGAAGGGGTGCAGCCCACTGCAGAAGAATTCATTGCCGTTGCGCCCGCTGTCATAGGTTGCACCCGTGTCACTGACGGAACCGGTTCAGGCGCATGGAAAGGACCTGCATGACGGGGGTGTTGCTCTCGTCCAGGGCCCGGGCATCCCAGGTGAAGCCCTGATCGTCACTGGAGCGGAGCCTGGCTTCGAGCGTGAAGCGCTCTCCATTCCGGGCCGGCCGGGTGAAACGCATTTCCTCAATGCCCGCAGGCAGCACATCGGCGGCCCCGCTCTTCTGCCGGTGGGCCGTGTAGAACGCGGAAAGGTGCATCAGGGCTTCCAGCAGATAGGGGGAGTAGTGGTAACGGGCCGGCCCCAGACCGGCCATGTCTTCCTGTTCCTGGTAAACCATAGACCCTTTTATGATGCCGGGCCCTGTGCCGTGGATCTTCTCGAGCACTCGGTAGCGTCCGCGAAGACCGGTTCGAGTCTCATAGCTCTCCTGGATTTCAGAAGCCTCCATGGGCGGGGCATCCAGAGCGTTCGGACTTACGGCGAAATCCGGCAGGGAGGGAAGGGGTGTGACCCGAGGCCCGAGAAGGACCTGCCCCAGATAGTTTGTGGACCATGTGTCCAAGAGGCGGCCCGAGGGAGACAGGCCTGCACTCGAGAGTTCCACATGGCAGAGAGCCTCCTGCAAAGCATCTTCTTCTCTCCGGCAGACGATACGAGCCTCCCGCCCTGTGTCCGGAGGACATTCCAGAATGTCCTTGAAGCTCAGTCTCCGCACACCGAGCGCATTCAGATGCGGATAGAGCAGGTGGGCTGCCTCCAGGAAAATCTCGACAGCCATGATCCCCGAGACCAGTGGATGCTTGAGGAGCTTGAAAGGCTTGTGATCTTCGATCCAGAGATCAAAGGCCCGTGAAAAGGTCCGTTTGGCCACCAGCTCGCCGGCCTTGAGATCCAGGTTTTCCACGCTCCCGATCATGGGCAGGTCCTTCTGATCCAAACGGACTCCGCCTGCACATGGGCTCGCCTTGTCCTCGCTCGATTCCTCCGCTTTCACCAGGGTCTTTTTCACGGACGGAAAGGTGCGGGCCAGGATCACCCAGGAGTGCTGGGACGGCCCCAGGAACAGCTCACGGCAGAACATCTGGGCAAACTCGTCTGCGTGAACAAAGGCGGACTCCAGACCCTTGAGCTTCATGAGGGCCTTGACCTCCGGGTCATCAGCCATGCCGGTGCCCTCGATGGGCGGCAGCATGAAGGCCTTTGACACCAGGCCTTTGTTGGAGACGCTCCAGGAGTGCAGCATGGCGGAAAGCGATCGATTGGCGCTGCAGTAATTGACCTGACCGACATTGCCCTGGATAGCCACGAGCGAGGAGAGGGCAGCGAAGAA
>JALOPA010000286.1 GCA_025454125.1 Thermodesulfobacteriota bacterium | reverse complement strand
AGCCGGAGATCAGCACCTGATCCCCTTTTTCAAGGGCTTTCTTGATGATTTCAATCGTGGCCTCCACCAGCTCTGCGGCCCGCTTCTTGCTCATGTGGGTGTAGCCGAACTCAGGGAAAAGAAGCTGCTGCCTGTCCTTCTTGGATTTCTTGAGGCGAACCGATTCCATCACTCTCTTTGACAGATCCTCTTTGGTCAGAGACATCGCAGCCTCGCAATCGAAAAGGGCTTAAATTCTGATTAGTTATTGGCAAAAAATGACACATCTGCTAGGTTTTGTCAATGAACTTATGTGCGGAAGAGTGACGAGTGACGGAAGAGAAGTGACGAGTGACAAGTGCGCCAGAGGCGCATAAATGACAAGTAACGAGTGACGAGCGAAACGACATGGCCAGGCCATCCTTCACTGCGAGGCTCGTGAACCCGCCCTTTCACGATCCGGGCCTTCTCATCTCCTTTCAGTATCAGAGAAGAGCCATGCTCTTTGATCTTGGGGATCTTCACGGCCTCTCCTCGAGAGACCTGCTCAAGATCTCGCACGCCTTTGTGACCCACGCCCACATGGATCACTTTGTCGGATTCGACACCTTGCTTCGGGTGTCTCTGGGCCGCGACAAAGAGCTTCACCTTTTCGGGCCGGCCGGTTTTTTTGAGCGGGTGGAAGGGAAACTCGCAGGGTATACCTGGAACCTCGTGGACGAGTATCCCTACAACCTCCAACTGGCAGTGACGGAGGTCACCGAGAAGCGATGCAGAACAAGGCGCTACCTGTGCAAAGAACGTTTTGTAAGGGCCGGGGATGAGGAAGAGGCTCCGTTCAACCGGACCCTGATTCAGGAACCGGCTCTGCGAGTCGAAGCGGTTGTGCTCGATCACCGCATCCCGTGTCTGGGGCTCTCCCTCGTGGAGGAGTTCTCCGTCAACATCGACAAGGAAGCTCTGGCGGTCATGGGGCTCCCCGTGGGACCGTGGCTCACGTCCTTCAAGAAAGCGGTGGCTGAGAAGACAGACCCTGACCGTCTCTTCTCCGTGACCTGGGAAGAGGAAGGGAAGGGCGCAAGAGAGGAGACTTTTTCTTTTGGGGAACTCACCTTCAAGATCGCGCGAATCACGCCGGGCCAGAAGGTGACGTACCTGACGGATCTATCGGGAAGTCCCGAGAACCTCGAAAAGGCGGTGGAACTCGCAGCCGGCGCAGACCACCTTTTTGTGGAAGCGGCGTTCCTGGACCGGGACAGGGAAACGGCCAGGACGAAGTGTCACCTGACGGCCAAAGAGGCGGGGAATCTGGCCCGAAAAGCGGGGGCAAAGCGAATAACGCTTTTCCATTTTTCCCCAAGATACACTGACCTGGAAGAGGAGATTCGAAGAGAAGCGATGGAGGCGTTTGGTAAGAGGTGAGCTTGGGAGCAGGCTCGGGGCACTGGGGGGTACTCTCTTACGAGCCGCAACATTTCTTTGTAGCTCCGAATGCGCCCCCTCGGTGTCAATAGGGAATTCGAGGAAGCTAACGCGTCGCGGCGGTTGGATAATGAATTCTATGGGGCTGATTCGGGGCTGGAGTTTGTGATCTCACTTCCGGGGAACCAGCACTTCAGAACACCCGTTGCGGCTCTACAGAGACCACCCCCCAGAACCCCTCGCCTCTACGTTGCAAGCTGCTGCGGAGGAAAAAGGCTGAGCAGGCTCAGAGGTGGGCATGTGCAAGAACGCTTGATGAGCGTGGGATGCGCTGGAGGTGGTCTCTGTAGAGAGTACCTCCAGGGCATCCCGCGCTCAACTTCCCTGAAGCCGTTTCAGAGTTAGCTGCCTCATAGGCGCAGCGCCGCCATCATGTCTTCATGGATGAGGGAATTGGTGGCCAGGATGGTCTTGAGAAAAGGGTTGAAGGGGTTTCCTTCGAAGTCCGTGACCCGGCCCCCTGCCTCTTCCACGAAGAAGGCCCCGGCTGCCGTGTCCCAGGGGTTGAGGTCCTGCTCCCAGTATCCGGCAAACCGGCCCGCGGCAACGTAACACAGGTCCAGAGCCGCAGAGCCTATTCGCCGCACGCCTCGGCTGCGAAGGGTGAGGTTGCTGAATCGCCTGAAGATGTCGCCGGGGTTCTGGCGCACGGTGTAGGGGATCCCTGTGGCCAGAAGGGAATGAATGAGCTCTGTGGTCTTGGACACCGTGATGGGCCGCTGGTTGAGGAAGGCGCCGACCCCTTTTGCCCCTTCGAAACACTCCTGGGTGCAGGGACTGTAGACCACGCCGACCACGGTTTCACCCTCAACCTGAAGGCCCATGGAGACTGCAAAAAAAGGCAGCTCGTGAGCGAAATTGATCGTACCGTCCAGAGGGTCGATGAGCCACACTCTTTTTGAGCCGTGGCCATGCGCTCCGGATTCTTCCGTAAGAACGCTGTCCCCGGGAAAGCGGCGGCCCAAGGATTCGAGGATGAGCTTCTCCGATTGAAGGTCGGCTTCGGTGACCAGATCCGTTTCGCTCTTGTGAGCGATCTGAGTGATGCGGCCGAGAAAGCCTTTCAGGAGGGCTCCGGCTTCCAGGGCGATCTGGCGCGCCGCAGAGAGTTCTTTTTCGAAGTTCATGACGTTCTTACCCCGTTTTGTGCTTTTGGTTATCATGACGAAAATCGCTTGACAAGCAAATCCGTTGGGACTAATAAATATCGTTTCGACGATTTTGTCTCCTTGTTCCGCCTGACGGCGCGATGCCCGAGGGGCGGGACCTGACCCCCTGAGAGGGGAAATTGCCCGAGAGGAGAAGGAAAGAATGAGAAACTACGAAACCATTTTTGTCATCAACCCGACCCTGGGGGAAGAGGAGCACAAAGAAGTGCTCAGGAAGTACAGTACCCTGGTGGAGAAGCAGAAGGGAGTCCTCATCCGGATTGAGGAGTGGGGAGTTCAGCGCCTTGCCCACGCCGTCAAGAGGTTTGACAAGGGTTCCTTTGTGCTCATGAATTACTGTGGTCCGTCGGGTGTCACGTCCGAGCTGGAGAGGGATCTCAAACTGGACGACCGGATTTTCCGGTTCCAGACGGTCAAGATTGCCGAGGACGTTGATCCCCAGGAACTGGTCCTGAAAGAGAAGGAGAAGAGGAAAGAGCCTGCCGCGGAGCCGGAAGCGCCCGCCCAGACCGAAACTGCCGTTCAGGATCAGGGAAACCAACCCGAGAAAGAGGTGAGTGACCATGATGGATAAAGGCCGACGCAAAATGCCCTATCACAGGCGAAAAGTTTGCCGCTACTGCGCGGACAGCAGCCTGGTGATTGACTATAAGGACCCAAGGACCCTGAGGTTGTTCACGACAGAGCGCGGCAAGATCATCCCCCGCCGGATTTCCGGGAACTGCGCCAAGCATCAGAGGATGATCACCATGGCCATCAAGAGGGCTCGCAACATCGCCCTTCTGCCCTACACCACGGCTACGGTCAAGTGAGATAAGGGCAGGAGCAACCCCTTGAAGGCGACCCCTCTCCCTTTGGGCAGAGGGACCGCGTGTCCGAAGAACCGATGAAAGCGCACCAGGTCCTGGGGTGTGTGGGAACAGCGTTGGCGCTGCTTCTCGCCTCTGTGTGGATTCCCGTTGTGGGTCCATTCCTCAGCTTGCTCACCCCTCTGCCCTTTCTCTACTATTCCGCCAAGCTCGGCCTCTCCGAAGCGGTGAAGCTCGCGTGCATGAGCATCCTCGCTGCAGGCTTGACGGCGGCGATCACCCGACAGGCTCAGCTCCTGTTCCTAGGCCTTGAGTTCAGCGTGCTCGGCTTGATCTTGTCGGAGATCTACAGAAGAAAGGTGCCGATCGGCAGCACGGTGCTGCTGGGCGCGTGCTTTCTGCTCCTGATCGGGATCCTGGCGCTGGCCGTGGCCGGGCTGAGAAACAACGTGGGACCCCTGGAAATGGTCCGGGCCTTTTTGCTGGAGAGCCTGGAGACGACCGCCCGGATTTACGCCCAGGCGGGTGCGGACCCTGAGAGAGCCGTCGAATTCCAGGAATACCTCAAAGCCCTGAAGCAAGGGGTTTCCTTGATCTACCCTTCGCTCATGGCGGTGGGGAGCGCCTTTGTGGTCTGGTTGAACGTGATCGTGAGCCGGCCCCTTTTTCGCAGAGGGAAACTGGAGCTTCCCGAGTACGGCGCGCTCGACCGGTGGCAGAGCTCCGAACTCATGGTCTGGGGGCTGATCGCTGCCGGTTTTTCTTTATTTTTGTCTTTTTCTCCTTTAAGATTGGTGGCCGTCAATGTCCTGGTGATCCTGCTGGCCATCTATTTTTTTCACGGCCTGTCGATCCTTTTGTTCTATTTGAACAAGTACCGAGTGCCCCCGTGGATGAGGTCCGGCGTCTATGCGCTCATCCTGCTTCAGCAGTTTCTCGTGATCGGGGTGACCCTGGCCGGGTTGTTTGATCACGAGATCGTCAATGTGGCCAAGGGGTATGCAAGAAACTATCTCATTCCCCGCGGCATGGCCCTCGAAGCCACAGACAAGAACATCAAGCTCACGGAGACTCAGAGGAAGAACATCGAGATCAAGCGGGTCAAGGTCAAAGAAGACGCCTTGAAGCTCAAAGAGAGGCTCTCCGAAGTCTCGGTCACCATCGCGCAGAAAGTGGGCGAAGAAGAAAAGCTCTACGGGTCTGTCACGAGCATGGACATCGCCGATCAGCTCGAGAAGCAGGGAATCGCGGTGGAGCGAAGAAGGATCATCCTGGACAAACCCATCAAGAGCCTCGGGGAGTTCGCCGTGGCGGTGAAGCTTCATCCTGAGGTGACGGCATCCCTCAAGGTCAGCGTGGTTCCGGAAGCCTAAAGCCGGTCCATGAAGGGAAGAGGTCGATCGTGCCTCAGCAGGCCAAAGAAAAGGGACCTCCCAGTCCCCTCAAAATCCCTCCCCAAAACGTGGAGGCGGAACAGACGATCCTGGCAGGGGTCCTGATCAACAATGACGCCCTCAACCAGATCGTGGACATCCTGTCGCCGGAAGACTTCTATCGGGAAGGGCATGCCTGCCTTTATGAAGGCATGGTCGAGCTCTACAACGGCAATGAACCCATCGACCTCATCACCCTCCCCCAGTTCCTGAAGACAAAAGGGCTTCTGGAAAAGGCCGGAGGCATGGAGTATCTGGCTTCCCTGGCCGAGGCGGTCTCCACCTCCGCCGGAATTCTCTTCCACGCCCAAATCGTCCGGGATCTTTCAGTCAGAAGAAAACTCATCAGCCAGTGCTCGGTCATCTCCGAGGCGTGCTTTCAGAGCTGGGAACCCACGGAGGAGCTCCTGGAGATGGCGGAGCAGTCGATCTTCGACATTGCGGAGGACAAGATCGGCGAGACCTTCTCCAGCCTGGAGGAGGTGATCAAGGAGAGTTTCAAGAAGCTCGAAAGCGTGGCGGAGCACGAGGGATTTGTCACAGGAGTGCCCACGGGCTTCCGGGACCTGGACCGCTACACCGCCGGCTTGCAGCCCTCGGATCTCATCATCCTGGCGGGCAGGCCGAGCACAGGGAAAACGGCCCTGGCCCTCAACATCGGCTACAACGCGGCAATCGAAACGCGCAAGGGCGTGGTGGTCTTTTCTCTCGAAATGGCCAAAATGCAGCTCGGCATGAGACTCCTGGGGTTTCACTCGGGGATCGACGCGACCAAGCTCAGAACGGGATTTCTCAGGGACTCGGACTGGCACAAGTTGACGGAGTCCGCCAACCAGCTCTCGGAACTTCCGGTGTTCATCGACGACACGTCCAACCTGAGCGCCCTCGAGATGAAGGCGAAGTGCCGTCGCCTCATGAAGAAGCGTGAACTGGCCCTGGTGATCATCGACTATCTCCAGCTCATGCAGGGCCGGCGAAACGCCGAATCGCGTCAGATGGAGATCTCGGAGATCTCCCGTGCCCTCAAAGCCCTGGCCAAGGATTTGAAGGTGCCGGTCATGGCCCTGTCCCAGTTGAACAGAAAAGTGGAGGACAGGCCGAACAAGAGACCGCAGCTGGCCGATCTCAGGGAAAGCGGCGCCATTGAGCAGGACGCCGACGTGATCGCCTTCATCTACCGCGACGAACTCTACCACCCGGTCTCGGATGAGAACCGGAACCTGGCGGAAATCATCATCGCCAAACAGCGAAATGGGCCCACCGGCTCGTTCAGGATGACCTTCCAGAAGGAACTGACTCGGTTCAGGGACTATGCAGAAGAAGGGGAGGGGTATGGGAGCGCTTAAACGATCTCGGTGGATGAATGGTCTCTTTCCCGTTAGCGAGCATTTATGAACGGTATAAGGTGCAAGGTATAAGGTACAAGGTTCAAGGTGCAAGGTCTAGGGTCCAGGGTGATCGTATCCTTTTTACCTTATACCTTGCACCTTATACCTTGCACCTTATACCTTGTACCTTGTACCTTATACCTCGCACCTTTCACCTTCTTTTTTTGAGGTTTGAGATATCGATAGAGTTTACGGCAAAACAGGCGGCCTGAAGGCCAGCCAAATGAAGTTTCTCCAGAACCTGTACCGCCGCCGCGTGTCCGGCCGCGACATTATCACCCATGAACTGACCCGCCAGCTCTGCTCCATTTCTTTCGAGATTCAGCGACAGGTTGCGCTCCTGGTGAGCCGAAAAGGGGAGGTGGTTTCCGTCATTGTCGGCGACGACCGGAACATCCTCATCCCGGATCTGGGACGGTTCAGGCTCGGCCTGGGCAGGCTCAAGGGCCTTCGATGCCTTCACACGCACCTTCACGGCGAGCCTCTGTCCAGGGAGGACCTCACGGACCTGGTGCTTCTGGGGCTTGACCTCATGGTGAGCGTGGAGGTGGGAGAGGAGGGCTCGCCGGGCCCCATTGCCTATGCCCACATCCTTCCTGAGAACGTCCGGGGCGAGAAGTGGAGCCTTCAGAGGGTCCCTGACGTGGGCCAGCTTCAGACGGATTTCCAGGAGCTGATCGAGTCCCTGGAGGACGAACTGGGGCGGAGCAGGGAAGGGGGTAGGGCTCTGCGGCAAAAGGAAAGGGCTGTGCTCGTGGGAGTGGGTTCAGGCCCTGTGTGGGTGTGGAGGTGGTGGACACGGTGGTCCAGCGCCTCAAGCAGGCGGACTCCCGGTACCTCATCGGAAAGGGCAAACTGAGCGAGCTGGTGCTGCGGTGCGTTCAAACGGGGTCGACGATTCTCCTCTTCGATCACGAGCTCACTCCGGCCCAGGTGCGGAGCCTTACCGATGCCACGGAACTCAAGATCATTGACCGGAGCCAGCTCATCCTGGACATCTTTGCGCGCAGGGCGGTCACCCGGGAAGGGAAAATCCAGGTGGAACTGGCCCAGCTCAAGTACCTTCTCCCCAGGCTCGGCACAAAGAACACGGCCATGTCGCGGCTCACAGGAGGCATCGGCGGAAGGGGGCCGGGAGAGACCAAGCTCGAGATCAACCGCAGGCGCGTGCGGGAGCGGATCACCCGCCTGATCCGGGAGCTCGAACAGATTCGCCAACAGAGGGAGGACCGGCGCCGGCTGCGCAACGCGAGAGGAATTCCGGTGATCTCCATCGTGGGCTACACCAACGCGGGGAAATCCACCCTGCTCAACGCTCTGACCCGCAGCCATGTGGCCGTGGAAGACCGCCTCTTTGCCACCCTGGACCCGAGCAGCCGGAGGCTCCGGTTCCCCAGCGAAAGAAATGTGATCATCACCGACACCGTGGGCTTTATCCGGGACCTGCCCGAAGACCTGATGGAAGCCTTTGCCGCCACCCTGGAGGAACTCCAGGATGCGGACCTGCTCCTTCACGTGGTGGATGCCAGCAGCCCGCGCATGGAGAATCAGATCAAGACCGTTGAGGACATTCTGAGGAAGCTCGACCTGGGAAGGATTCCCGTGGTCCTCGTCCTGAACAAAACCGACCGTCTGGATCCTGTCCAGGCGGTCGATTTGTCGAAAAGCTTGAAGGGGGTGCCGGTTTCCGCTCTCAACCCCAAGACCTTTTCAGGTCTGCTTCAGGAGATGGAGCACCTCATATGGCCGCGCTCTTCCACCCCTTTGATTTCCACAGAGTCCCGTCTTTCCCAATGACCAGGGATTGGCAGGCCGGAAGGCCGTTGACGAACTCCGTGCCCTGAGCAGGAGACATGACGCAAAGGGCCGTGGCCAGAGCGTCCGCTTCCATGCACGTGTTCGCTTGAATCGTGCCGCTGGTCACGGCGGCGGGGGAGTGACCCGTCTTGGGATTCACGATGTGGTGGAACATTTTCTCCTGGTCGTAGTAGATCTCGTAGTTCCCTGAGGTGGAGATGGCGCCGTCGCCCATGTGAACCACATCCGGGTAGGTCTTGCGCTTCCAGGGGTCCTGGATGGCCACGGTCCAGGGCTTCCCGTCTTCTTTGGCGCCCCGGGTGCGGATGTCGCCGCTGGCATTGAGGAGATGGTTCTGGATGCCCCGGGACAGGAGCAGTTCGGACACGCGGTCCACAATGTACCCCACGGCAATGCCGTCCAGGGTGATCCCCATGCCTTCCGCTTTGAAGGACACGGCCTTGTCTTTGAGCTCGACGTTCCGGGCGTCCACCCGCTTGAGAAGGTCGTTGATTTCCGCATCCGTGGGTTCAGATTTTTTCTCGCCGCCCATCTTCTGCTGGAACAGATCCACCACCGGCTTCACGGTGACGTCGAAATAGCCGGCCGTGAGCGTGTAATAGTGAAGGGAACTCGCGATCACCTGACCCACTTCAGGCGGAAGGCCTGCCAGATGACCGCGGGTGTTGAGGTCGTAAACCGCAGAGGAGTGATCGTACCGGCTCAGGAGCCCGGACAGACGATCGATTTCGCCGAAGGCCGCGTCCATGGCCTCTTCGGCCCGGTCTTTGGAAGGATGAAGGAGAGTCATGGAAACGAAGCTTCCCATCGCGAGCCGTGTCTTGGAAACCTTCACCATTTTCTTGTTGAAGGAGACCGCTTCCGCGGCAAGGGGGATCGT
>JALOPA010000285.1 GCA_025454125.1 Thermodesulfobacteriota bacterium | reverse complement strand
CGGCGCCTTCCTTTATTCCTTTCCCTCACTTCCCTCAACAACCTCAGCGCCCTCCATGTAATTCTCAAGCGCCGCCTCGCGGAACGCTTGTAGTCCCTCGTGCAGGGTGTTTTCCATCGAAGGGGTCTTCACGCCGTAGCGCATGAAGCGAATGAACCCTTTTAGAGCGTCGGCATAGCCTTCGCAGGCTTCAGGCGGGACAAGCCTCCTGGCTTTGGACCGGTACTTGAGGCGTTCCGCCTCCGTCGCTTCTTTGTCCGCCAGATAAATGGCTTGAAGGTAATCGAGGTTTCTTATGCGGTCCATGAATTCGTCAAAATCACAGGACTGTGAAATCATCCTAACCTCCTCCGCCCCTCTTTCACCCCAGGGGAAGACCTTTCAAGATCCAGGAGAGTCCATTCATAGCACGAAGTCCAAGGGGGCGTATGTTAGGTTCTTGTTAGAATTGCGTTAGGCCGGGCGGTAGCTGTCCCAGAGTTGAAGGAATGCGGTCTCGAAGGAGCGGTTCTCCATGTATTCCCGCGCGTGAAGCCGCATCGTTTCCCGCAGGGCAGGGTCATCCACCAGGCTCAGGAGAGTGTCCAGGAGCACCTCCTTTTCCTTGGAGGGCACGATGAACCCGGTTTTTCCGGGAACCAGGTTCTCCCTGGGTCCTCCCTCGTCCGTGACAACGACCGGGAGCCCCGACGCCTGGGCTTCCAGCACCACATTCCCGAAGGTGTCGGTGGCGGAGGGGAAGACGAAGATGTCGCTCGATGCATAGGCCTGGGCCAGGTCTTCACCGGAGAGGAAACCCGTGAAGGTCACGGAAAGACCCTTCAGGCTCTCTTTCATCTCTTCCAGGTAGGGACCCTCGCCCACCACCACGAGTCGGACATGAGGCCTCAAGGCCACAAGGCTGCGGGTGATTTCCGCGAGCAGGGGCATGTTCTTTTCCTTGGAGACCCTGCCCACGTAGAGGAGCTTGATCTCCCGGCCCGTGAAGCCGTATCGGGACTTGAAAAACCCGTTTCGCTTGCTGGGGTGAAAGCGGTTGACGTCAATGCCCCGGGCATAGAACCGGATCTTTTCCTTTGCAACGCCTTTGCGGCTGAGCTCTTCGCCTGTGGCCTCGGAAGGCACATACACCACGTCCATCTGGTTGTAGTACCACACGGTGTATTTCCACATGAGGTCGGCTACGCCCGCGTCGTCGGTGAGCAGGTCCGCATACTGGGGAAGGGCCGTGTGGTAGGTCCCGTAGAGCGGAAGCTTGAGAATGCGCGCAATGGCCAGCGCCGCCAGACCGATGGGTCCCGGAGTGGCGGAGCGGATGTGGGTGAAGCCCTGCTCGTAGCAGTAGTCCAGCATCTTGAGGAGCGGGGGGTAGTAGAGCTTCAGGTCAGGATACTCGGGCAGGTCAAAAGCGCCGATGGGCGCGAAGTTGACCACGCCCGGCATGTCCGTTTCACAGCCGCAGGTGATCATGGTGAGCTGCTTTCCGTTCTTGAGGGCCGTGTGCGCCTCCATCTGAAGGGTCTTGGCTACGCCGTTCACGTCGTGGAAGGTGTCCGTGAAGTGGGCGACCTTGAGCCTGGCCTTCTGCGGAGCGTGGTCGCCGGAGTCAAAGCGCTTCCGGTACTGCTCGCAGAACCGGCGGTCCTTGGAGAAGAAGGTGTAGCCTACGAAGCAGGGGGAGAGCATGGCGTAGAGGGAGGCGGCCGAACCGATGGTCTGGAACACGTCAAAGAGATTGGCGCCCGAGAGGTTCCGGAGCGCCGAGTCAGCAAACTGGCCCAGGATCTTTTCCGAGATCTGGTTCACGAAATGGAACCAAATGCGCTCGTCTTTCCAGGCGTGGCCGTCCACGGCCTCCACCATCTCGTGCATGGCCGGGTCTTCCGTGATGATCTCCGCTGCCTCCTTCTGGATGATGTCCTTCATGGTGACCGGCGTGGACTTCAGGAGCTGGCTGCACCGGCGCTGGGCGATCAGGTGGCGCAGGCGGCCCATGAGTCCTCTTTCTTCGCCGGTGAAGGGGATCAGGGCCCGGTCTGCAAAACGCAGGATCAGGTCCTTGCTCACGACCTGATCCAGATGGAACTTCTGCTTGTAGAACTGGTAGGCCACGCTGTAGATCGTTTGGGCCATGGCTTTGGGGTTGGAGGCAGGTCCTCCGACCGTGGCCTTGCCCTGCTGGATCCCTTGAAGAAAGCTTTCCACACCGGAGGCCCCCTCGACCTCCGTGTACACGGCGGCAACGCGCACCGAGGAGTGATCGTCGGAGCCCCGGGTGAAGTTCTTGACCCACGGCGCGTAGCCCACGGGCGCCAGGTCGTACTTGTCGGCCAGGAACTCAATGTCCTTGGGGGTGAGGTTCTCCAAGATCTGCCGGAGCAGTTCGTTCTGGTAGTCGTCGCGGGAGCCGTTGAGCTCGAAGTTCTTGAAGAGGAGCAGGGCCTGGTCCAGGTGCTCGTGGGTGAGGCGCTCGTTCACGGCATAGAAAGGGTGAGCCAGGGCATGAACGATTCCTTCGGCGTTGAGGTAGGGCACCAGCTCGAAGATGTTCTCCCTGAGCCGCGTGAGCTCTTCGTGCTGTTTTTCAGAAATGTTCCACGCCAGGACGTGGAACTTGCACCGGTCTTCGGGGAAATAGGCGGTGATCTCCTCGCTCACGAACACGTCTTTCAAGTGGGCGATCTCCAGGGCTCCGGAGATGGAGTTGTGATCCGTGATGGTCACGAGGCCCATGCCCCGCTCATGGGCGAGCCTGTAGAGGGCCATGGGATGGGTATAGCTCTCGGCGCAGCCTATTTTTCTCAGCAGCCACTCCGAGGGTCTCTTGGAATGCATCGAGTGCACATGAAGATCTGCTTTTAGGGACATCGTCATTTTCTCCTTATTCAATCAATATGCTCTCTCCGGCGTAAACGCGGTCGCCGGGTTTTACCTTGACGGACATCGCCTGTCTCCACGTGACCACCAGGTCCACCTGGGACCCGATCCGGATCATCCCGAACACCTGGCCCTGTTCCACGCGGTGCCCGGCCTCGACCCACGACTCGATGCCCCGAACGCTTCCGCCGGCAATCTGCACCACGTAGCAGGAAAGGGGATGCCCATTGAAGAGTCCGCTGATCTGCGTCACGGTGCGCTCGTTGTGGATCAGGTGGGAGCTGTGCTCGTAAATGGGGTGGCGCCTCAGGATGGAGCGCCAGTGCATGGAGCCCATGTGGTGGTTCTTGAGCGCCGCGGGGTGGTGGTGGATGAACTCCACTTGGCCCGAGATGGGAGCCCGGTTGTAGTGCACGTCAAAGGGGCTCATGAAGACTCCGATGAGCACCTTGATATCGTTCAGATCCTCCCTCACGATGTCGGCGATGGAGAGGGCCCTGTGTTTTTTCACCGAGATGACGGGCGCATGGGCGGGCACCTGCTTCACGTACACCACGGTGCCGTCTGCAGGGCTCAGGATGTGTTCGCCCGGAGGAACGCGGCGGGAGGGATTCCTGAAAAACCAGACATGACGCCAGAACAAATAGGATAGAAGGAGGAGGAAAGGGATGAGGAGGAGAGGGGCTGTTAGCGGTCCAAGCATTTCCATGCATCATCCTGCAAGACGCGCACCAGAGCCACTCCCGAAGAAAAGGGGAAATCAATGGTCTCGAAGAGCTGTGTCTCCTTGCGCACGAGCTTCAGCCAGCGCTTGACCCCCGAGTTGCGGACCATCTCGCGTATGTAAATGTTCGTGTCGTGGAGAAAGAGGTAGGTGTTGGTCCTGGACCGTCGAAGGATCTCCAGGAAATCGTACTTCACGTTCTCCATCGAGTGGTTGCCGTCCACAAACCCCAGGTCCACCTTGGGCAGGCTCAGCATGTCGTAGCTCGGGAAAAACTCCTTGTTCGTCATTTTGTAGTGGCTGATCCACTCGTCGACGCCGAACCGGCCGAAGTGGCGCTTCACTTTTTCCGGTTCGCTCCAGTAGCCCCTTCCTCCGACGGTTCGAAGGGGCCCGTGCTTGAGCACGTCATAGGAGGGATCGACAAAGGTGAGCATTCCCTTGCCGTTGTCCTTTAACCCGAGGGCCAGGCACACCACGCTGAACCCGAACCCGGAGCCCACTACCAGCACGTGATGGGGCCGCAAGGCTCTCACGGCTGCGTAGTACAGAAATCCGAACCCGAGATTCAGGCTGTCCTGGACTTCATGGTGTCCGAGGGGCTTGGCGAACTGAAAAATGTTATGGATCAGTTCCGGGGTCAGGCTGAAGCCGGGAGAGGGGTCCCTTTTTTCCGCTGAAATCAGAGTCATCTTTTTCTTTTTCAATAGAGCCATCTCAACCTATCCTTTTAGAATTTATTGTATGCTTCAAAGATTTAATAAGCATTAGAGGTTCGCTAGAATCCGGTTAGATTGTTCGATAGTGTTCAATCTCGGCGCCTAATGATCTTGGGACAAGCGCCGTATGGCGCCGCGCCTGCCATCCTGTCCGAAAAACTAAGATTCCCCTCCCCCTCGATGGGGGAGGGCAGGGTGGGGGT
>JALOPA010000284.1 GCA_025454125.1 Thermodesulfobacteriota bacterium | reverse complement strand
AGACCGGAGTTTGCCCATGCCCGGATTCTAAGCCTAGACCCCTCTGAAGCGGAAAAGAGCGAAGGGGTGGTCAAGGTCGTCACAGGCAAGGACTATCCACTGTTCTATTCGGCGGCGGGTTTCTACGACCAGCGGCCGTTTGCCGTGGACAAGGTGCGGCACGCGGGCGAAGCGGTTGCCGCAGTGATTGCCGACACTCTGGATCACGCCAAGAAGGCTCTCCCGAAAATCAAGGTGGTCTGCGATCCGCTTCCCGTGCTTCTGGATCCTGTGGAGGCGGCTCGAAACCGGTCCGTCCTGATTCACGACCACCTTGCAGAGTACCGCCACCTGGGGTCCTATTTCCCGGAACCGGGAACCAACATCTTCCATCACTACAGGCTCAGGAAGGGCGACATCGAGGCAGGATTCAAAGAAGCCGACGTCACGGTGGAAGGGGAGTTCGAGTTCTCCCTGAGCGCCCACTCGGCCATGGAGCCCCACGGCGCGGTTTGCCGCTGGGAGGGCAGGGACCGGGTGGAGATCTGGGCCAGCACCCAGGCGCCTTTTGCGGTTCAACAGACCGTGGCCGACATGTTCGGCCTCTCCCATGCACAGGTTCGCGTCCATGCCCTGTACCTGGGCGGAGGCTTCGGAGGCAAATCCGATGTCACGATCGAGCCCCTGGTGGCGTGTGTGGCCAGAGCGGTGCCTGGAAAGGCGGTGCGCTTCATCTGCAGCCGCAAAGAGGTGATGACGAGCACGGTGCTCGGCCGGGGAATGAAAGCCCGGGCCAAACTGGGAGCGCGGAAAGACGGAACCTTCACGGCCTTTCAGGCGGAGCTGCACTTTTCAGACGGCGCTTACGGCGATGCCGCCGCCAACATCGTCACTGTGGCCGGGCACAACTGTGTGGGTCCTTATGCGATCGAGCACTGCCACGTGGACTCCCTCGGGGTCTACACCAATACCCCTCCAGTGGGTGCATACCGCGGCTACGGTCATCCCGAGGGATGCCTCATCTCGGAACGTCTGGTGGACCTGATGGCGCGCAAACTGGGGCTTTCCTCCCTCGACCTGCGGCGGAAAAACTTCCTCTCTGAAGGCAGACGAAATTCGCTGGGGGAAACCATTCGGGATCACAACGGGGATCTCTTCAAGTGCCTCCAGAACGTAGAAAAGGAACTTTTCAGCCGGCCCAAACCCAAGGAAGATGACCGCTACCTCTACGGCCGCGGGGTGGCGTCCATGATGAAGTCGCCCAAGGGAGCCCCGAATGCCTCGTCGTGCTGCCAGATAAAGTTCTGCGCGGACGGAAGCGTCCAGGTCAACCTGGGCGGGATCGAGATGGGGCAGGGTGCGCAACAGGCCATGCGGCAGATTGCCGCAGAGGCGCTAAGGATGCCGCTGGAGCGTGTTTCGGTGTTTCGCGAGGTGGACACCCAGCACTCGCCCTGGGAGTGGCAGACCGTAGCCTCCATGTTCACCTATCGCGGAGGAAATGCCATCCTCAAGACCGCGGCAAAGGCGATCCAGGTGTTGAAAAAGAATGCGGCTGTCGTGCTGCGGGTGCCTGCGGACGATCTGGACTATGACGGCGGGAGCGTGTTCCTCAAAACAGACCCTGACTGCAAGGTCGCGGTGAGAGACCTGGCCAGGGGCTACACGTATGAGAACGGGCTGACGGTCGGTGAAGTCGCAGAAGCCACGGCAGGGGACCGGATTCCGGGTTACGTGGAACCGGACCCGAAGTTCGGCATGGGAGCGGCCGGCGGCACGTGGACCTTCGGGTGCCAGGGATGTGAGCTGAGGGTGGACAAGAAGACCGGCGACGTGATCATCGACCAATTCATTTCCTCGTTCGATGTGGGCCGGGTCATCAGCCCCCAGATGATCAGAGGCCAGATCGTGGGCGGCGTGGTGATGGGGATCGGCCAGACTCTCAAGGAAAAAATTGAATTTTCCGAGCAGGGAAAGATTGCCAATGCCACCTGGGTTCGGTACAAAATGCCCCGAATCCAGGACGCGCCGAAAAAGCAGTCCGTGCTCTTTGTGGAGACCCCCGAGAAGAGGGGGCCCTTTGGCGCGCGGTGCGTGGCAGAGCACCCCATGGTGGCCGTGGCCCCGACCATCCTCAACGCGCTTTACGATGCCACAGGACACGACTTCTTCCGGCTTCCCGTGTTGCCGAAAGACATTCTGGAGGTTCTCCGGTGAGCGAGTGGATTGTCCTCACGGTCAACGGCGTGCGGCGCACAGTTCCCTGCGACGGCAAGGAAAGCCTGCTCGATATTCTCAGGGATAATCTCGGTCTCACCGGCGCCAAGGAAGGGTGCGGGTATGGCGTCTGCGGAACCTGCACGGTGGTGGTGAACGGGGAGGCGGTGAAAGCCTGCACCTTGAGGGGAAAGGAAAAACTGGACGGTCTCTCGGTCCTGACCATAGAAGGGCTGGCAGACCAGGAAGGCAATCTCCATCCCCTGCAGGAAGCTTTTCTCAGGGCAGGAGCCGTTCAGTGCGGATTCTGCACGCCCGGGTTCATCATGAGGCTCTACGCTCTTTTCACGAGCAGGCCTGATGCGAATGAGGAGGAAATCCGGAAAGCGCTCTCCGAGAATCTGTGCCGGTGCACAGGGTATGAAGCCATTTGGGAGGCGGCGCGGCTGGCTCAGGAACTGATGAGGGGAACACGGGTCACTTGACCCTTGTCACTTCCTTGATCGCCTGCTTCAAAACAAAGGCCCTTTCCCAATTGCTCTCCGTGTCAGGTGAAAAGATGAAGAAACCTTTACGGCTGGGGTCGTATCCCTGCGTGAGAGCGAGCATCTGCTCTCCGTCGGCAAAAATAATCTTCAGTTTGATGCCGGCCGTCTTGCTCAATTTCTGAATCACATCAGGGTGATCGTGTTTGCGGTGGTCTTTTTTCCCCTCAAAGCTCTTCACAAAGAAAAGGGCTTTGAGGTCAGGGACAAGCACTTCCGTCAAATCCTTCCCTCTTTCTGTGCCGGAGATGTGAAACACATCCTTGTTGGGAAAGAAGTCTTGGGTGTAGCCTTTAATAATCCTGCCGTCCCGAAACCGAGCCACTACTTTGTTCTCGATCTCCACTTTCATAATCGCACACCCCGCCCCAGACTGCATTGCATGCCTTATACTATAGTCAACTGGAGATATGAAATCAAGCCTTTGAATTCGGGAGATTGCGGGTTGATCCCGATTGTGGGAAAATGCAAGTGCCACCCATCCGAGAGACGGCACGGGGGGCGCGACCGAAAGGAGGACCATGGGGGAACAAAGCCACTCTCAAACCATTCGCCAGAAGATGTTTTCTCTTCTGGACGATCAGGACAGGACTGCCCGCGAGATCTCCCAGGCGATCGGCATTCGGGAAAGGGAAGTCTACGAACATCTTCCGCACGTCGCCCTCTCTGCGACGGCACAGAAAAGGAAGCTCGTGGTGCTCCCCTTCGGCTGCATGTCTTGCGGGTATGTGTTCGAGGAGAGAAGACGGTTCACCAGGCCGAGCCGTTGCCCACGGTGCAAAAAGACCCACCTGGAGACGCCGGTTTACCGTCTGGTGTAGAGGAGGATTCGAGCCCGGGGGGTGTTGCTGAATGTTTTTGACAAGAGCTTTGGAATCAGGGGAAAATAATAGCAGGAGGCCAGCGGATGAGACCTGCGGAATGCTCTGAAGGCTTTGCGCGATCTGTCTCGATCGTAGTGGCGTTCTGGATTTGCATGTTTGTGATTGCGACCGGAGCCGGCGCTGAAGAGAAGGGGACGCACAGGATTAAAGAAAAGGCGAAGGAGGGGACGATGAGCGAAGCGGACAAACTGACGGAGGAAGAAGGAAAGCAGCTGGTGGAGACGGCCAGAAAGACCATTCAGAAAGCGCTTTTCAATCCCAAAGGCCAGAGCGAGCCGGAGCCGGCAAGTTCCCAGAAATTCCAGGAAAGGCGCGGGACCTTTGTGACCCTCACCCTCAACGGCGCTTTGAGAGGCTGCATCGGGCACATTATCCCCCAGGAATCCCTCCTCGAGGGGGTGAGAGTCAATGCGATGAACGCGGCCTTTCGAGATCCGCGATTCAGGCCGCTCAGCCAGAACGAGTTTGAAAAGATCAGGGTCGAGGTGAGCATTCTCACAGCTCCGAAACCGCTCTCTTACTCCGACGCCAATGATCTCCTTTCAAAACTGAGGCCCGGTGCGGACGGTCTGATCATTCGCAAAGGGTATCACCAGGCCACTTTTCTTCCGCAGGTCTGGGAGCAGCTTCCCAACAAGAAGGACTTCTTGACCCATCTTTGTCTCAAGGCCGGATTGGCAGGAGATGCGTGGGTCTATGACCCGCTCGAAGTCCACACGTACCAGGTTCAGGCGTTCGAAGAAGAGTGAGATGCAAGCCCGGGGAGGCGCCCTAGTGCATTGTCTCAGTGAAACCTTTACAAGTCTGTCATTTCGAGCGAAGGCGAGAAATCCTATCGTTCGGCGGAGTTGAAACATCTCTCCCGGAGTTTACCCTGAGGCACTCGAAGGGGTCGAGATGACAAC
>JALOPA010000283.1 GCA_025454125.1 Thermodesulfobacteriota bacterium | reverse complement strand
TGTACCTGAAATCGAGAGAAAAGGAGTTCAAGAAAAGAGTGATGAAATGAGGCGGATTTCTCGGTAGAAAAAACTGGTCATCGTCCGGTTTGGCGCGACCTCCTTCCGCGGCGCCTGGGACATGAATGACTTTCTTTCCCGTGTCACCGCAGCCATCCCCGACAAGTAGGCCAGGCGAAAGCGGGCATCGAGGACCCTCTATTCGGTATAACCCCTTGGTGGAGCCTTTCGGGCGATCATGTGAAACCTGGGTCAGCTATTCCGCTTGGTCGGCAACGCTGCAAGATACCCTATTCCTAAACCAGTGGTTTCCTGTAAGCAACTCTGCGCCTTCTTACTTGCACAAAACCAGGGCACATGTCATCGTAGTGGTATCGAGATTATGGCCCTATGATGAAAAGGTGCTATGCCCCCCTTTAAGAAAGTCAGCGAAGAAGAAATCAAGAGGGTCAACAGGCTCCAGCGGGAAACTTTTGACAAACTCTACCACCTCTTTGAGCCGCCGTTGCCCGAGGGCGTGCCTGAACGTCTTGAGAAAATCGTGGAACACGGCAAGATCAAGAAAGGGGATACGGTCCTTGATGTCGGATCTGGGACGGGAATCTTGATCCCCATTATCAAGAAGTACGCGCCCAGGTGGATTTATGCCTGTGACCTCTCAGAGGCCATGCTTGAGCAGTTGAAGAACAAGAAGTATCCGGAAGTAGAGGCGATCGTCGCTGATGTCCGAGATCTGAGGTTGCCCGCCGGCAGCCTTGACGTGGTTTTCATCAATGCCTGTTACGGGAATATTATTGACAAGCTAGGGGCCTTCAGCAACCTCAGCAGAATGATGAAACCTCGCGGCCGCATGGTGATCAGTCATCCTCTGGGGAAATCCTTCACTCGTTCGATGCGCGAAAGGGCCTCCTTCCCTCTTGACCCCTTCCCGGAAAAGCAGGAGGCTCAGAGGCTGTTCTTACCCCTTGGTTTTGAAATAGAAACGTTCATAGACGAGCCCAAGCTCTACATCCTGGTTGCCTTGAAATGCAGGGTCAGAGAGGCCATTGATAAGGCTGAATAGTTCTGATCCTCAAAAAGCAGCGACCCCACAACTGCCATGGACTTTTTGGCGGGGATTGAGTATGGACTGGAGCATCGAGGGGGTTGAGGGACAATTCAAGGAGGGAGCATCATGGCTTTTGAGACGGCTTTTACCATGGATACGTCCAGCATCAAGTACGGCCCCGGGGTGACCCGCGAGGTGGGGCACGACATGAAGGAACTGGGGACCCGATGCGTGATGGTCGTGACCGACCCCAAGCTCACGAAGAGCCAATCGGTGGCTGTAACGCTCGATTCGCTGCGCCATGCAGGCATCGATGCGGTTCTCTTCGACCAGTCGAGCGTGGAGCCCACGGACCTCTCTTTGAAGGAGGCGATCCGTTTTGCAAAGGACGGGAAGTTCGACGGGTATGTCGCTGTGGGAGGCGGCTCCAGCATGGACACGGCCAAGGCGGCCAATCTCTATGCCACCTATCCGGCCGATCTTCTGACGTACGTCAACGCGCCCATAGGCCAGGGCCGGCCGGTGCCCGGCCGCTTGAAGCCCATGATCGCGATCCCGACCACAGCAGGGACGGGGAGCGAGACCACCGGTGTCGCCATTTTCGATCTTCTGGAAATGCATGCCAAGACCGGCATTGCCCATCGGGCCCTGCGGCCGGTGATGGGCATCGTGGACCCCGACAACACGCGCACCCTCCCGCGGATGGCGGCGGCCTGCACGGGCCTGGATGTGTTGAGCCATGCGCTGGAGTCCCTCACCGCCCTGCCGTATCACCAGCGACCCGCCCCTGAAAGCCCCAGGATGCGGCCGGCTTACCAGGGAGCCAACCCCATCAGTTCCATCTGGGCTTCAAGGTCCATTGAAATGATCGCTAAGAACCTCGTGCGGGCCGTTGAAAATCCTTCGGACGAGGAGGCGAGAGGGCAGATGCTGCTGGCGGCGAGCTTTGCCGGTATCGGTTTCGGGAACGCGGGCGTTCATCTGCCCCACGGCATGTCTTACCCTGTGTCGGGCATGGTGCGGAATTATGTGCCTGAAGGGTACCCGCCGGGGCATCCCATCGTGCCGCACGGCATGGCCGTGGCGCTGCACGCACCGGCCGTGTTTCGCTTCACGGCACCGGCCAACCCGCAGCTGCACTTGTACGCAGCAGGACTGATGGGTGGGAACACCGCCGGTGTTGCCCCGGAAAGGGCGGGAGAACTCCTGGCAGGCACCATTGCCGAACTCATGCGCAGGATCGGCATGCCCAACGGTCTCAGCGCGGTAGGATTCGGGCCGGGCGACGTGGACGAACTGGTGGCCGGAACACTCCCCCAGCACCGGGTCACCAAGCTGTCGCCCCGACCGATCGATGCAGATACACTCAAACAGCTCTTCCTCGACTCCATGAGGTGCTGGTAGCACTTGGAAAACGGGTTCTGCCGCTACGGTGAAAGCCGGGAACTTGAGCTGATCCGATCCTGCCTCCTCCGTCAACCGGCGCTGCCGTTGCGAAAGAGTGAGAGAAGAACAATTTTCTGAGGAGATCCCCATGCGACTGCTCTTGAAACGTGCCGCCTGTCTGGACTCCGTGGGCGGACTCGGGTTTGTCCCCAAGGATTTGCTGATCGAAGGGGAGTGCATCTCCCTTATCGCTGATCACCTGGATCCGCTGGGCTCCGACCTCGTGATTGACCTGGACGGCTTTTATGTGTTGCCCGGGCTGATCGACATGCACGTGCATCTCTGCTGGGACGGAAGCCGGGATCCGGCGCTTACGCTCACGTCGGAATCCCATGAGCTGACCCTTCTGCGGATGGCCCGACATGCCCGTGAGACTGTTCTTTCTGGAATTACGACTGTGCGCGATCTGGGGGCCGTCGCCGACCTGAGCCTCGTGCTTTCCGAGGCCATCCACAAGGGGATTGCCGTGGGGCCGAGAATCGTTGCAGCGGGCCAAACCCTCATCATGACCGGAGGCCATGATCCCTTCTGGGGGATCGGCGTAGACGGACCCTGGGAAGCCGTGAAGAGGGTCCGGCAACAGGCGGAGAAGGGGGCGAAGGTCATCAAAGTGTCGGCCACGGGCGGCGTCTATGGTCGCACCGAGGGGGAAGCGGTGGGGACCTCGGAGCTCACCCGTGACGAACTGAAAGCCATATGCCAGGAAGCCCATCGACTCGGACTTCGTGTCGCTTCCCATGCCCTCGGGGCAGAGGGCGTAGAAAATTCAGTGCTCGCAGGGTGCGACACCATAGAGCACGGAATCTTCGCTTCGGAAGCAATCCTCAGGGCCATGGCCGAACAGGGGACCTACTTGACCCCCACCCTTTTCATCTATCAGAAGATCGCCGAAGGAAACGCACCGGCCTATGCAAAAGAGAAGGCGAAACGGGTTGTGGACACTCATCGACGCTGCTTTTCCAGGGCCATTCAGGAGGGAGTGAAAATCCTCGCCGGCTCCGACGCCGGCTCCCCTGAGGCTCCTCACCCGGCTCTCTTTGCGGAGATGAAAGCGATGGCGCGTTTGGGACTGGGTCCGTTGGAAGTTCTTCGCCTTTCCACGCTCATGAATGCCGAAGCCCTGGGACTGGGGCACCTTATGGGATCGATCGAACAGGGCAAACGGGCCGACCTGATCGTTCTCACCGGCAACCCTGAAGAGGGCCTGCACATGCTTGAAAATCCCTGGGGGGTGATGAAGGGCGGGGCTTTTCTAAAGCGAGGAAATCAGGTCTTTTCCTGATACCGCCATGGTCGGCGGAAAGCCCGAGGTCTTTGATCGGGTGAGACCCCTGTTTGAACTCATGGGTAAGAACATCACCCTGGTGGGCGGCACCGGAGACGGCCAGACCTGCAAGGTGGCTAACCAGATCATCGGCTAAGGGACGTACATAATATCATAAGTTGACTCAATCTTCTCCTTCTGGTACGAAGCTCTCATGCCTAGAAAATCAAGAATCGATGTCCCTGGAGCCCTTCACCACGTCATCGGTCGTGGGATTGACCGGAGCAAAATCTTCCTCGATGATGATGACCGCGATGACTTCTTGCAGAGGCTTGCAGCCAATCTCGATCGAACAAAAACAACCTGCTATGCCTGGGCTCTCCTCCCCAATCACTTTCACCTCCTCCTGAGAACAGGAACTGCTCCAATCTCTGCTCTGATGCGCAGGCTTTTGACGGGTTATGCGGTTACCTTCAATTTGCGCCACAGGCGTCACGGGCATCTTTTCCAGAACAGGTACAAGTCGATCCTTTGCCAGGAGGATGCTTACCTTCGGGAACTCGTCCGATACATTCATCTCAATCCCCTGCGGGCAGGATTGGTTGAAGACTATGCCGAGTTATGCCGTTATCCTTACTGCGGGCATAGAGGAATATTAGGGAGAAAAAGAGCAGAGTGCGTTTTGGGGTTATTTCATACTAAAGAAGGCATAGCGCGAAGAAAGTACAGGGAATTCGTGCAGGAGGGAGTAGCCCAAGGGAGAAGAAATGACCTCGTAGGAGGGGGCCTCGTGAGGAGTTATGGAGGGTGGGACGAACTCAAAGCGATGGGGAAGTCCGGCGAATATAGAAAAGGGGACGAAAGGATACTGGGGAAAAGCGATTTTGTTGAGGAGGTTTTAGCCGAAGCGAACGAGCGATACGAGCGGAGGTATCGGTTGAAAGCGCAAGGGGTTGATCTGAAAAAAGTCGCTGTTCGAGTGGGGGAATTGTTGGGGATGAAGCCTGAAGACGTCTTCCGCAAAGGGAAGGAAAGAAAAACGGTGCGGGCCCATGGTCTCTTATGTTATTGGGCAACAGAGGAATTGGGGGTGACCCAGCAATCTCTGGCGGAGCGACTCAGGATGACGCAACCCGCCATCAGTCTGGCGGTCCGCAGAGGTGAACAGCTCGCAGCACAGCACGGCTGGAAGCTGCTTGAGACCCGAAACTTATAATATTATGTACGTCCCCTAGGCCAAGGAGGAAAGTCATGACGGATAAAACCACGGGCGGCGCCATCATCGCCCGAATGCTCAAAGAGGAAGGAGTCGAGACCTTCTTCGGAATCATCGACGGGACCTATACCCAGCTCTTCAAGAACTGTGTGGACATGGGGATGCAGATGATCACGCCCCGCCACGAGTCCATTGCGGCGCACATGGCCGGCGCCTACGCCAGACTGACCGGTAAACTCGGTGTGTGCCTGGCTTCGAGCGGCCCGGGAGTGGCCAATGTGCTCAGCGGAGCCTGCGT
>JALOPA010000282.1 GCA_025454125.1 Thermodesulfobacteriota bacterium | reverse complement strand
CAAGGAAGTGTACGACAAGAAAGATGCTTCCCCTTATGAATTCGACCTGGTGATCAACTGCGACTGCATAAAGAACCCTCGATCGACAGCCGACATCATTCTCATGGCGTTCAAGCAGAAATTCGGTTGAGAGGGCAAAGATGAAGTGCCTGGAATGCCGGTTTGACAACCCCGAGGGGGCCAAGTTCTGCAGCGAATGCGGAAAAAGCCTTCGCGTGGTATGCGAGGGATGCGGCAAAGAAAACACACCCGGCAGCGAATTCTGCGCATGCTGCGGTCGCGCCGTCACCCGTCGGTTGGAAACGACTCACAGAGAGCTTCCCTTCAGCGAGAAGTTGGACAGACTCCAGAAATACCTTCCTAAAGGCATTGTCGGCAGAATTCTATCCCACCGGTTCAAGATTGAAGGTGAGCGGAAACAAGTCACGGTGATGTTTTGCGACATGGTCGGATTTACCCCCCTTGTCGAGACCTTGGGACCTGAAGCCTCATACCATGTCATGGATCAGGTCTACGAAATTCTGATCCACAAGGTTCATGATTACGGGGGCACAATCAACGAAATGACCGGGGATGGGATCATGGCTCTGTTCGGCGCCCCCATGGCGGTAGAAGATGCTCCTTTGAGAGCCATAAGATCCGCTTCCGCCATTCACCGCGAGATGACAGGGTTTACCAAGCGAATCAAACATGAAAAAGGGGAGTTGCCAGCTATTAGAATGCGAATCGGCATCCACACAGGGCCCGTTGTGGTCGGAGCCCTGGGAAACGACCTCAGAGTGGAGTTTAAAGCGGTTGGCGACACCGTCAATTTAGCATCCCGCACCCAGTCCCTTGCTGATCCGGGGACGACCTATGTCACCGAGGAGACCTTCAAACTGACCGAGGGGCTGTTTCGTTTTGAGGCCCTCGGTGAAAAAAAGATCAAAGGCAAGGAAAAGCCCGTCAAGATCTACCAGGTCATTGCCCTGAGCGCCCGAAGGACGCGGTTCGAGGTGAGTGCTGAGCGAGGGCTTACTCCATTAGTCGGAAGGAGCCGGGAGCTTGAGCTTCTGCTGGAGGGTCTGGAAAGAGTCAAGGCCGGGAAGGGAGAGGTCTTCTCTATCGTGTCGGAGGCAGGCTGCGGAAAGTCCAGACTTCTATATGAATTCAGGAAAGGGATCGTCAATGAAAATGCCCTCCTCCTGGAAGGCAAGTGCCTTTCTTACGGCAAGGGAGCCTCCTACTATCCCCATATCGAAATCTTGAAGTCGAGCTTCAACCTCCAGGAAGGAGAGGGCGATCAGCAAATCAGAGAAAAGCTGGCCAACGGGCTCAAAGCGATTGGAGCGGACGAGGTGACAACTCTTCCCTACCTCTTGGAACTCCTTTCGGTCAAAGACAGCGGCATCGATCGAATTCCTGTCGGACCTGAAGCGAAAAAGGAGAAGATCGGCGAAGCCATAAAGCAAATCATCGTGAAAGCCTCAGAGATCCGCCCGATGATCATCGCTATCGAAGACCTGCACTGGGTAGACAGGAGCTCGGAGGACATCTTGAGAGCTGTCTTGGAGATTATCCCCGGGTTAAGGGTCATGGTGATACTCACCTACCGGCCCGACTTCATTCCGCCATGGGAGAGCAGGTCCTATCACAGCAGGCTGACGTTGCACAAGCTCTCCAAGGGAGAGACCCTTGAGATGATCACCCGCCTCTTGGGATCCCACGAGATTGAAGAGGCACTCGCCAATTTTCTTCTCGAAAAGACGGAGGGCGTACCCTTCTTCATCGAGGAGTTTATTAAATCCTACAGCGATCTGAAAATCATAAAGAAAAGCCGACATGGCTATCATCTTTCAAAAGAACATCAGAGGGTGATGATCCCGTCCACCATCCAGGACGTGATCATGGCCCGAGTGGATTGCCTTCCTGAACCAGCAAGGGAATTGGTGCAAACGGTATCCGTCGTTCAGAGAGAATTCAGCTACCTTCTGATCAGGATCGTGAGCGGCCTTCCTGAAGAGGATCTCCTGTCGCTTCTGGCGGTGTTGAAGGAGTCGGAACTCATCTGCGAAAGGGGGGTCTCTCCGAAATCAGTCTTTGCTTTCAAACACGCGCTCACAAGGGAGGTCGTCTATGATTCCATCCTGACGGCCAAAAAGAGAAGTTTGCACGAAAGGATCGGTCAGGCCATAGAAACGATTTACTCCGGAGAAGTTCAGGAACACTACGAAATGCTGGCAGGGCATTTCACTGAGACCGAAAACCATGAGAAAGCGGCTAGGTATTCGAAGTTGGCTGCCAAAAAATGCGAGAAAACAGGTTCCATGGCTGCTGCCATTGAACATGCCGGGAAATGGATCGCCGTTCTGGAGAAAATGCCCCGAAGCAATGATGTTCAAAAAGAGATCATGAAGGCCCGTGTGACACTGGGACTTTATCATTCTCAGATTCTGGATTTCTCTTCTGCAAAGAACTCCGTTGATCCTATTGTCGAAATAGCGGTGAAAGGCGGGGATAGACGCACTCTCTCCCAGATCTATACCATCCTGGGAGCCCATGACTTCTTTCTTGAAGATGATGTGCAGGCGGCCTTTCGGCATCTCGGGGATGCGTTGACCATTTCCGAGGAGATCAAGGATGCCGTGTCCCTATTGATGGGCAATTACTGGATGGGTGTCGTCCTGGCTTATCATTGCGAATTCGACAAGGCGCTAGCTTTCTTCGACAAGTCCCTCCAGATCAATAAGGCGGCAAACAGCCTCTGGGGCATGTCCACCATGAAGAGCAGCATAAGCTACTTCGTCCATTATTTTCGCGGAGACATGGATACAAGCCACCGCATGGGCCTTGAAGCGGTTGATCTGGCCGAGAAAAGCGGTGACAGCTTTTCTAAGGCCATGGCCTATGCGAGTTACGGGAGTGCATGCTACGGACGAGGCCTCTTGGAGGATGCGACTCAAGCCCTTTTCAAGGCAATCGAAGCCTGTGAGAGGGCCAGTATGTCAAACTGGAATGCGTCGGTGCACTTCTGCCTGGGGGAGATCTTTTGTGATCTTGCGAACTACGAGAAGGCCAAAGCCTACTACGCCAAAGCGATCCTGATCCTCGAAGAGAATAAAGTGTTTCCCTCGTGGACAAACATGAACCGGTTGGCCTTTGCCAGGGCAAGGGCGAAGCATGGAGAAAGGGAGATCGATCTTCGGCCCTTTTATGAATACGTCGCCGTCAATAAGATCCGGTTATGTGAGGGCACTATGGCACGGTACCTCGGAGAAACCCTTGTGGCGATGGACGATCAAAATGCTCCTAAAGCCCAAGAATGGATTCAGAATGCCATATTAGCGGACCGTCGAAACGGCTTGATGCTTCACCTGGGAAGAGACTTCAGGTTCTTGGGGGAGCTGCGCTTCCGCAGGGGAGAGAACCATGCGGCGGTGGAAGCAATGGAGAGGTCCATAGAGCTTTTCAGGAATTGTGGCGCCATGAGGGATATTCAAGAAGCTGAAAAGTCTGCAACAATGTATGGTTCAGGGGATTGAGGGCGACAATGAGCTCAGAAGCAGGGGTGACGGAGAAGGAATTTGCCCAGTTTATCGGAGACAATGAATGCGAGTATCTTCCGGTTTTCAGGAAATTCCAAGAGGCCGGGGCTCATAATAAGTTCTCTTGGCATTGGCCTGCATTCTTCTTTGGATTCCTGTGGATGGCCTACAGAAAAATGTATGTGTGGGCTCTAGTCGCCTTATTCCTTGAATGCCTCATTCGGTACTTAGCTTTCGCGCTTATTCAACATCCTATTGCTGCCGAAGCCTGCATCAGGATTGTCTATGGGCTAATTGCAAATCACTTGTACTATGGGTACGCAAAGAAAAGGATTCTTGAAGTCAAAAGGCAACAGGCTGTTTTCTCTCTGGAAGAAGAAGGTGGTGTAAATCATTGGGCGGATTTCATCCTTAACAAGGAATTGCGTTTTAGGAAGAAAAAGGAAGAAACTGAGGTACAAGCCGGCAAATACGCAAAATATATTTTAGGTTTTTTGAACATTGTTGTTTGGCTTATGATTTACGCAGGATACGCTCTTGATGACGAAGGCCTGTTGATGGGAGGATATTTTTTTGGGTTTATGCTTTTGCTCAGTTACTATGTTCCAGCACACTTTGTCTCCAAATCGGCTCGGGAGGATAAACAGGATTCTTGGAGCGCGTTCATAAAATGGGTCAACATTTCTGCGATAGCGGGTCTTCTAATGCTTCCTTATTTAGTTAAATTCTTACGGACAATTCGAGGCTGCTGATAGCGATAACTTTGCGGCATCAATAATTTCTAGCGATAGCCTTGGATTGTGAATCGCGTCCCGAAAAACGCGATTAGCATGGACCCCTGCTTTCGACAAGATACGTTTTCGCTCGGGTGGCCAAGAGAATCTTGTTGACTTCGGGGGGCTTCTCATTCAGTATCGTTAACAGTTTTCCTACCCAACCAGGTTCACTCCACCCTTTTTCGAGGAAGTTATGAAGTGGGCCTACCTCAAGATGCCTGACCTTTGCCTTCCTAGGGCTGCGGCC
>JALOPA010000281.1 GCA_025454125.1 Thermodesulfobacteriota bacterium | reverse complement strand
GAGCGCCCCATAGATGACGAAGCGGTTGCGGGCGTTGGCGGCGATGGCCATGGCCTTGCCCTTGGCGATCATGGCCCGGTCGATCACCTTGCCGCTCACCAGCAGCGCCCTCGAATTTGGAAAGAGCTTGACGATGTTCGGCGGACGGCCGATCTCCAGCGCTTTGTTGAAATCCTTGAGCTTGGTTGCCATAATCATTCTCCTTTTTAAGAAATCGTCACAATTTAGCTCTTTGAAATAAGCACAGAAAAATGCGCCTGAGGCGCATAAAGGCCATGGGGGTCCCTCTAAAAACAGAACAACGAAGACGCCACACCTCCATGGCAAGCACTAGCAGGTTGCTGAAAAAAACCTGCGACGCAGGCTGCTCAAAAACGTCCAGATGCAAGGCAGATATTAAAGGTACAAGGTGCAAGGTGCACGGAAGACCACTAAAGAGATTTTCTTGGAATGTGAAATTCAGAACCTTGTACCATGTACCGTGGACATTGAACCACGTTGTTAACGACGCCGCAACGACGAGGGCTGCCCCTTATCTGCAGAGTCTTTCCCGCACACTCTTCGTTTTCTGTTTTTAGAGGGACCCCCATGGCCTGAGCCATCCATTTCAAAGAGCTAAACTGTGACACAAAATCCTTCCCATCACCAAAGGGCGGTTGGAGGGATTAAGCTTTTTTCAGGACCGGATCATATCAAGCCGGGGGCCTTTCGTCAAATGAACTAACCTGCAGCCTGCTGCGGGGTATCCGTTGTTTCTCGTCATGCCGGACAAGATCCGGCATCCAGGTTTTTGCTTTCTGGATTCCCGCCTCCGCGGGAATGACTCCCCGCGGCAAGCCGCGGGGAGCGACGAACACGCGATTCAAGACGAAGATTTCTCTTGATATGCGGCCTTCTGTTTTCTAATAGTTAAAGGTTGAAGACCTCGCAAAGAGTCCTGCGGAGTGGATCTGTCATTTCGACCGCAGGGAGAAATCTTCTCTTTTCATCGTAATACCACTTCAAGATTTCTCGCTTCGCTCGAAATGACACGAAAATAGGACTTTTTACGAGTTCATCAAAAGGTTCAGGGGATGAGAAAACCCTGTCCAATCCGAACGAGGAGAATCGGATCCATGACCGAGTTTCAATACTCCAATGTTGAAAAAGAAATGGAGGTTTACGGATACGACGGTGTCGTCAAGAGCCACTGTCGGATGTGCCACGGGGGATGCGGTGTTCTGGTCTTCACCAAGAACGGCCGGGTGGCCAAAATCGCGGGCGATCCGGATTGCCCCATCAACCACGGGACCCTGTGCCCGAAGGGGATTGCCTCCGCCCAGCTGGCCTATCACCCGGACCGTTTGGCCTATCCGGTTCGGAGAGTGGGACCCAAGGCCAGCGGCAAATGGGAACGCATCTCCTGGGACCAGGCCCTGGACGCCATTGCAGAGCGAATCAACGGCTACAAGGCAAAATTCGGCCCCGAGTCCATTGTCATGGGTTACGGCACAGGCAGGGAAAACGAGGCGGTCATCTACCGGTTCGCCAATCTCCTGGGGAGCCCCAATGTCCTCACCGCCGGCCACTTCTGCTACGGCCCCCGCATCGCCACCTCCATCATCACCTGCGGCACCAACCCCATCGTGGACTACGAGAACCACCCCAGGTGCATCATGGTCTGGGGCAACAACATCGTGATCAGCAACCCCGACGAGTACAAGGGCGAGCCTTTTTCCGTCGCCCTCAGCAAAGGCGCAAAGCTGATTGCCGTGGATCCCCGCATGACCCGGATCGCGGCCCGGGCCGACGTCTGGCTGCAGCTCAGGCCCGGCACGGACGCGGCATTGGCCTTGGGCCTGCTGAACGTGATCGTGAACGAGGGGCTCTATGACAAGGCGTTCGTGGAGAACCACGTGCACGGCTGGGAACCCTTTGTCAAACGCGTGAACGAGTATCCCCTGGACCGGGTCGAGGAGCTCACCTGGGTTCCGAAGGAGAAGATCGTTCAGGCCGCCCGGCTTTTCGCCGCCACCAAGCCTGCGGGGATCCAGTGGGGAGTGGCGATCGAGCAGCAGATCAACTGTGCGGACAATGATCGCCTTCTCATGGCCCTCATGGGGATCACCGGCAACATCGATGTTCCAGGAGGCCAGGTCCTGTTCCAGACGCCGAGGATCCGGAACGTGGGCCACTTCGGCGCGCATCGGATGCTCCCGGACGTGCAGAGGGAAAAGAGGCTGGGCGGGGAGCGTTTTCGACTTGCCGGCAATTTCGGGATCATCAATCCCAAGGCCGTGTGGGACGCCATCCTCACGGAAAAGCCCTACCCCGTCAAAATGCTCTTCCTCATCAGTTCCAATCCCGTGATGACCCGGGCCAACGCCCGGGAGGTCTACCGCGCCCTGGAAAAAGTGGATTTCATGGCCGTCTCCGACTTCTTCATCACCCCCACGGCCGAACTCGCCGACATTGTCCTGCCCGCCGCCACCTGGCTCGAGATGGACTACATCGGAGATTTCTGGAAGCGCCACGGCACCCTTCTCCCGAGGCGAAAGGTCATCCAGGTCGGCGAATGCCGGTCCGACCACGAGATGCTGAACGACCTGGCCCACAGGGTCGGCCAGGGAGAGCACTGGTGGGACAATTTTGAGCAGGCCCTCGACTGGATCCTGGCGCCCATGGGCATCACGTGGCAAGACTTCAAGAAGATGGACCACCTCCGCGGGGAGAGAATGGAGCAGAAATACAGCCTCAAGGGGTTTTCCACGCCCACGAGGAAGTTCGAGCTCTACTCGACCCTTCTGGAGAAGTGGGGCTACGACCCCTTGCCGCAGTACCGGGAACCCCTGGAAAGCCCCTACAGCAAACCGGAATGGCGCAGCACCTATCCTTACATCCTGATCACGGGCAGAAGGCTGCCCGGGTTCTTCCACTCGGAGAACAGGCAGCTGCCGTGGATGAGGGAACTCCACAGGGACCCTGTGGTTGAGATCCACCCGGACACGGCCATGAAGGAAGGGATCTGTGAAGGAGACTGGGTGAGCATCGAATCTCCCAGGGGCAGGGTGAGGCAGCGGGCCAAGCTCTTTGAAGGAATGGATCCCAGAGTCGTCTCGGCAGAGCACGCCTGGTGGTTCCCTGAAAGAAAGGACCCGGGTCACGGATGGGAGGAGTCGAACATCAACGTTCTGACGGACAACGCCTATGAGAACTGCGATCCGGCCATGGGCGCAACCCACATCCGGACCTTGCTGTGCAGGATTTCCCCCGAGAAAGACGAAGGAGGCCGCCCATGAAGCAGCACGTCCTCGCCGTTGATCACGAATCCTGCTGGGGATGCAAGGCCTGTGAAGTCGCCTGCAAACAGGAGATGAAGGCGGCTGACGGCCTGAAGCTCATCTCGGTTCTCGAGGAATGGCCGCGATCCTCCGGAGGCAACCTGAGCTTTCGTTTTCACGTCAGGATGTGCCGCCACTGCGAAGAGCCGCCCTGTGCGGAAGTCTGCCCGGAGCAAGTCATCTCAAAGCGGCCGGATGGGATCGTGGTGATGGATTTCGACCGGTGTGTGGGCTGCAGGGAGTGCATCGACGCCTGCCCCTACGAGGCCATTGACTATGACATGAGCCGGGGCATCGCCCAGAAGTGCAACCTGTGCCACCACCGGGTGGACAAAGGGCTTGTTCCCGCGTGCGCCGACAACGTGTGCCTCGCCCATTGCATCTCTTTCAGCGAAAGGGAGTGAGGCTCCACCCGCAGAGCGGGTGGCCTCAGGTGGCCCCCCCGAGGGGGGCTCAAGCGGAAGACGAATCTGGATTCCCGCCTGCGCGGGAATGACAAAACTGGAGAGCAGAGCCGTCGTTCCCGCGAATGAAGCCTGTCCCCGCGCAGGCGGGGAGCGGGAACCCAGGTTCTGCAGTCCTGCAGTTCAATCCGCTCTCACTTCTCTCCCCGGATCGGTAGAACCTATCCGGGTCCTCCACCAGAGTTGGAGGGTTTAGTGACAACTAACAGCTTGCTGAAAGAAAGTGACCCGTGACGGGTGTGCACCCTTGCGTCTGAGTGTTTTTGAGCAACCTGCGGGTTCGCTCTTTTCCGCACGCTGCTCGAGTTCTGGAAAAGAAAGGTGGCAGGGCGGCGTTTTGGACCTTTCCATTACTCCAGCACTCCATGGCTCCAGCACTCCAGTTCTTCTCATCCCTCCAGGGGCTGGAGGATTTCGATCTTGGCCTGGCTCTTGAGGCGTTCGACCCATTCCTTGAAGAGGGTCTGGTTCTTGAGGCGCACGAGCATGTCGCGATAGAGCTTCTTTTCTTCTTCGAACTTGTTCCGGTCGATGTCCTGCTCGCCTTCCCAACGGATGACGAACACGCCCTTGTCATTCTGGAACGCACTTTCGGCGTAGCGCTTGTTCTGGTTCAGACTGAAGGCCGCCTCCTGGAGGTCTTGGAAATACCCGATTTGCGGGATGGTGTCCTGCCGGCTGATGAACTCCGTCGTTTTGGGCTCAAGGCCGCTCTCTTTGGCCAGCGCCGCCCAGTCCTTGCCTTCCTTCAGTTTCTTGAGGTAATCCTCTGCCGCGGATTTGGCCATCTGGTTTGCGAGATCATTGACGTAGTCCTCTCTCACTTTGTCTTTCACCTCGTCCAGCACGGGGAGGGCGGAGGGTTTCTTGTCTTTCACCTGGAACACGAAGAACTTCCCGCCCGCGTCCACCAGGTCGCTCACTTCCTCTTTCTCCATGGAAAAGAGCGTCTGCCGAAGTTTTTCGTTGTTTCCCACATCCGGGACGGCATCCGCCTGAGAGAAAGGACCGCTCTCCTTCACCGGGACCTTGTTTTCGGCGGCGTACTTGGCGAGGTCTGTCTGGTAAGGCATGCGATCGACAAAGGAGAGGGCCTTTTCATGGGCCATGTCCGATGTGGCCGCTTTCTGGAGCATGGAAAGGATCTGGCCCCTGGCCTCTTCCAAGGTCCTGGTCTTCGCCTCTTTGACATCCTCCACTTTGATGATGTGCAGGCCGAAGGGCGTTCTCACCAGGTCGCTGATCTCATCCTTCTTGAGCTTGAAGGCGGCCTCCTCAAAGGGCTTGACCATTTGGCCCG
>JALOPA010000280.1 GCA_025454125.1 Thermodesulfobacteriota bacterium | reverse complement strand
ACCTCGGAAACGCCGGCCAGTTCCCTTACACCAGAGGGATCCATGCGAACATGTTCAGAGGCCGCTACTGGACACGGCGGGAAGTCGTAGGGATCGGGTCTCCAGCTGACACCCACGCGCGAGCCGCATACTGCTTCGAACAGGGTGGATCGGGGCTGAACACGATCGCGGACGTAACTTACGAAATGGGTCTCGACCCGGATCACCCCTGGGCGCAGAACGAGGTGGGACTTACGGGCGTCAATGTCGCCTCAATGCGAGATATGGAGATACTGGTGGGGGAGATCCCCCTTGACAAGGTGAGCTGGTCGTTGATTACAGCTTCGACGGTGGCCGCGGCGACCATGGCACAGTACGTTTCTGTAGCCCAGAAGAAGGGCTACGACCTGAGCTCGCTGAAAGGCTCCATCCAGAACGACCCGATTCATTTCCGCTACTGCGGTTTCAGGCCTGCCTGCCCCTTGGACCTGTCCATCAAACTGGGATCGGACGTGATGGAGTATTGCACCCAGAACATGCCCAAGTGGTACTACACCACAGTCAACATGTACGACCTGCGCGAGCAGGGGATCACGGCGCCTCAAGAAGTGGCCTTCGGGTTCGGTATCGCCATGTGCTACATGGATGAGCTCCTCCGACGAGGCCTGGACATTGACGAATTCGCCCCTCGCTTCACCTTTTACGTTTCGTGTCACATGGACTTCTTCGAGGAGATTGCCAAGATTCGTGCTGCCCGACGCATGTGGGCCAGGTTGCTGAAAGACAAGTACGGCGCAAAGGATCCGCGGTCCATGCAGTTTCGGTTCGCCGTTCACACCGCCGGCTGTTCTCTGATTCCACAACAGCCACTCAATAACCTGGTCCGAATCTCCTATGAGGCATTGGCCGCCGTCCTGGGAGGAGTACAGTCGCTTCACTGCTGCTCCTATGACGAGCCCATGTGCCTGCCGACCGAGAAGGGGCACCTGCAGGCCTTGAGGACCCAGCAGATCATCGCCTATGAGACAGGCGTCACCAGCGTGGCCGACCCCTTGGGAGGCTCCTACTATGTTGAAAGCCTTACGGACCGCGTGGAGGAGGAGGCCTTGAAGATCATGAAACAGGTGGAGGAAGTGGGTGGTATGGAGGAGGCGATCCGCTCGGAATGGCTGGACCGCCAATTCGAAAAGGAGGCCATTGCGCGGCAGAAGGAAATCGACAACGGGGACAAACTCGTCGTGGGCGTAAACGTCTTCACCTCCGAACCGGAGACATCGACCCCTCTGGGTGTGCAGCGTGTTGCCGGGGAATCAGCCCGGCAGCAGATCGAGGGGGTCATACAACTCAAGAAGGAAAGAGACGTTGCCAGGCTTACCGACATGATCAAGCGCCTTCGAGAAGACGCCGAAGAAGGGCGAAACACGATTCCGGGCATGATCGACGCGACCAAAGCATATGCAACCACGGGCGAGTTGATGGGCACGGTTCGCCAGGCATACGGATACAGCTATGACCCCATGAACATCATCGAATCCCCATTCCGGTAATTGGCTGTTGCGAGGAGAGGCACGATGGACAGATCGAAGATCAAAGTGGTCATCAGCAAGGTCGGCCTGGACGGACACGACCGGGGGGCGAAGGTGGTGGCATCGCTCCTGCGGGAGGCGGGCATGGAAGTGGTGTACCTGGGGATGTACCAGAGCCCAGAAGGTATCGTCAAAACCGCTGCGGACGAGGACGCCGACGTCATCGGCGTCAGCTACCTTTCGGGCGAGCATCTCGTCTTCACGCCCAAGATAGTGGAAGAAATGAAGAAAAATGGCCTCGATGACGTGCTTTTCTTGGTGGGAGGGGCCTTTCCTCCCGAGGACATCCCGATGATGAAGGAGATGGGCGTGGATGAGGTGTTTCGTGGGGGGTCCCTGACCGAGTCTTTTGTGGACTACATCAAGCAGCACGTGCGCAGATAGGCGGTACTCCCATGTTACCGAAGAGACAGGATAGCCCGCAGGAGCTGGCGGGGAAGCTTTTGGAAGGGAACCGGCGGGCCGCCTCCCGCTTGATCACGCTGGTGGAAGACGGAAATGTCGGGGTTGATGAGGCGATGAAGCGGATCTACCCCCACACGGGGCGCGCCATGCTGGTGGGGATCACGGGAGCGGGGGGAAGCGGCAAGTCGAGCCTCATCGATCATCTCATCGCGGGGTTTCGAAAAAGGGACTTACGTGTGGGAGTGGTGGCCGTAGACCCGAGCAGCCCCTTTTCCGGGGGCGCCCTGCTGGGTGACCGCATCCGTTTTCAGCGGCACGCCATGGACGAGGGCGTCTACGCGCGGAGCATGGGTTCGCGTGGATATCTCGGTGGTCTGGCCAGATCCACCACGGACGTGTGTCGGATTCTGGAGGCCATGGGTAGCGACGTGGTGATCATCGAGACCTTGGGTGCGGGCCAGGACGAGATCGACATCATTCACGTGGCGCAGACCTGTCTTCTGGTGCTTACGCCGGGAATGGGAGACGACATCCAGGTCATGAAGGCGGGTATCATGGAAATCGCCCACTTGATCGTGCTGAACAAGTCGGACCTGGATGGGGCCGGGGCGTGCCTCCGCAGCCTGGATGCCGCGGTGCACGACGCACATGGGACCGCGGGGGAAGATGCGTGGGTCCCGAGGGTGATCCCCACTGTGGCATGGGGCAGGCGGGCCGGAGACATCTCCGGGATGGAAGAGCTCGCGGATGCGATCCTGGCCCACCAGGCCCATCTCCGGAAGAGCCAAGCCATAGAAGAGGTTCAGAACAGGAGAATCGAACAGGAGTTGAGCCTGATCTTCCGCGATGCACTCGAAAAGCTCGTTTTTTCGGGTCTGAAGGGGACCGGGAGAAAAAGGGAGTGCATCCGGGCGATCCGGGAAGGGCGAAGCGACCCGTATTCGGTGGTAGGCGAAGTGCTGAAGGAGACGCTCGCATGGAATCCTACGAGACGCTGATTAAGGAGTGAATGGGTTTATGGGGCCATTAGCGGGCGTAAAAATCATTGAAGTTGGAGGGATCGGTCCTGGGCCATTTTGCTCTATGATGCTTTCCGATATGGGCGCCGAAATCGTACGAGTGGACCGGAAAGATCAAGTGGATATGATAGAGCCCAGATACAACTTAATGCAAAGAAACCGGTTGGCTGTCGGGGTAGATCTTAAAACGGTTGAAGGAGTCGAGGCAATACTCCGGATGATTGAAAAGGCCGACGCCGTGACCGAAGGTTTCCGGCCCGGAGTGATGGAAGACTTTGGATTGGGCCCTGACGTTTGTCTCAAACGTAATCCCAAGTTAGTATACGGTCGCATGACAGGCTGGGGCCAATCTGGCCCGCTGTCGCGATCAGCCGGTCATGACATTAATTACATTGCCCTGACGGGTGCGCTTTACAGCATGGGTGAGAGCGATCGGAAACCCGCTCCTCCCCTTAACCTTGTCGGTGATTTTGGCGGAGGTGGTCTGATGCTGGCCTTTGGCGTGGTATGCGCATTGTATGAGAGCCAGAGGTCCGGTCGAGGGCAAGTCGTAGAAGCAGCGATGGTAGATGGGGTGGCAGCCCTGACGACTCTTTCTTATGGTATGCGGGCTGCCGGGATGTGGACGGAAAAGCGGCAGAACAATCTTTTAGATGGAGGAGCGCACTTCTATGACAGCTACGAGACCAAAGACAGCAGATATGTTTGTGTAGGATCGATAGAACCTCAGTTCTATTCATTGCTGCTAAAGCACACTGGATTAGAGACGGATCCCGATTTTGCCTTTCAGATGGACCGGAGCAAATGGTCGGTGTGTAAAAGTAAATTAGCGGCGGTATTCAAGTCTAAGACGCGCGACGAGTGGTGTAAAATCATGGAGGGGACCGATGTTTGCTTTGCGCCGGTTCTTACATTGGAAGAAGCCCCCAAACACCCTCACAATGTGGAACGTAGAACTTTTGTCGAAATCGATGGTGTTGTTCAACCCTCCCCAACCCCGCGGTTTTCAAGGACTGTGCCTGAAATCCGAAAACCGCCATCCGCGCCAGGCGCAGACACAGAGCGCGTCCTTGCGGAGTGGGGTTTCTCCCAGAATGAAATCAGAGCCCTAAAGGACAACGGTGCGATCTAATACCTTTTGGGGTCAGTTCTACGTGGCGGAATCCGAAGACGTCAAAAGCCTGTCATGGGTACGATTCCCTAAGGAAGCGAGAAGAGCAGGCCTATCGCATGTTTCCAAGGATAGCACCCGTGAACTGAATCCCAGAGAGGTGCTTTTGACTGAGGGAATATGGAAATGACATCACTGGGCAACCGCCTGCAAGCGACGCGGTAGCGAATGCCTCGAGCTACTAGCGTAAACGATTCTGAAATGAACTGCCGGATTTGAGGCCAGCGCTAAAGTTTGGACTTCGGCGATGACTCCAAACTTGAGGGATTTGTGAAACCTTGATAGTGTTGGTCAGCTAATGCGTAAAACTGTGCCTTTCAGAAATGTGTGGATATGATCTTGACCGGCAGGAACCCTGATAGATTGTGTCGCGGGGATTTATCCAGCAGAAATTGATGGCCGT
>JALOPA010000279.1 GCA_025454125.1 Thermodesulfobacteriota bacterium | reverse complement strand
GCCCGGGCCGCGGCCACTCATGGTTCCGAAGGTCCGATCTTTTGTTATTTTGGAATGATCTACCCGGGAAAGGGCTTGTCGCTGCTTCTGGATGTCTTGAAGGGACTCAAGAATCAAGGGGTCCACTTCCGCTTCAAATTCATCGGGGGAGGAATGCCTGGCGCCGAAGGACTCGAAAAAGATCTACAAAGAGAAATTGTGACAAAAGGCCTTGAGGACAGGGTGGAACACCTTGGACTGATCGCAGCAGAAGAAGCGTCCTCCTGGATTCAGGCCAGTCGATTTGTTTTCTTGCCTTACGATTCCGGTCTCTCCGATCGTCGAGGCTCTTTCATGGCTGCGATCGCCCACGGAAAAGCGGTAGTCACGACGCCCCCGGCCGTCGAAATGGCCTTTTTGAGAAACGGTGTTAATGTGGTCTGGCCGGAAAAGACCTCAGTGGAGGACTATCTGCCCATCCTCCAGAGACTGCTTCGCGATGACGGGCTTGTTGCAAAGCTGGAAAAAGGAGCGCAAGAGTTGTCCCTGCAGTTCCGGTGGGAAAAAATCGCTGGCGATCATGAGCTTGTTCTTCATCAAAGGAACCGTACGTCCCGATGCGCTATCTAGCAAGGCGATATCTTGACTTCTCCAGAAAACGCTATCTGAGTGCCCTGCTGAAAGGCAAAAAGCATGCGGAGTTCAAACTTCAGGGGGCTAAGCGCTTTCTCTGCATTCAGATGAACTCTATCGGGGACGCGATCATGAGCCAGCCCGCATGGGCTTCGATCAAGGAGGCTCTTCCCGACGCGCACCTTGACTTAATTTGCCGACATTATATCTCGCCCCTTTTCAGAGCAGATCCATCCCTCTCTCACCTCTACCCGCTCAAGAGTAGAAGATTCCGGTCATGGCTTTTCGAGGATGGGCGAGGTGTAGAACGGATCTTGATCGGCGGTCGCTACGATCTCGTCATTGACTTCACAGAGGATCCCCTCACCGCTTCACTTTGTGCACAAAGGTTCTGCCCTCCTTCCATAGGTTTTCGAAAAATTTCCCATGGCGCAGCCAAGGATACTCCAATGGCCTCAGCCTATGACCTTACGTTCCCTTATGATCCGACGGAGCCCGTTCGCCCCCTTTTCATGCGGCTCGTTTCGCCGTGGGTGGTTGCGCCTGGCGAGACTCGGTCACCCGTACTCTACTTGGATGATCTCACCTTGAACAAAGCGATGGAAACGTTGCGCCACAAGGGGTTGATCGCGAAGCGCTTTATTGTTGCTCATCCCGGCGCAAAATGGTCCCCAAGGCGATGGCCCTTGGAGCACTGGCGTCGGCTCATAACAAGACTGGGGGAGACCCTGCCCTATCCCACTCTCCTGCTGGGAGGCGCCGAGGACAAGGAACTCCTGCACTCGATCGCCGGAGAAAAAGGGGCAGCTTCCCTCTCATGCCTCGAAAGTCATGAGACCGCACTTTCCGCCGCCCTTATCAAATTGGCTGCCCTTTGTGTTTGCCACGACTCTGGAGCGATGCACATTGCCGCTGCTGTGGGCACGCCATCTGCTGCGCTTTTTGGCCCCGGACATCCCGATAAAACAGCACCTCCGCAAAAGGAAGGGACCCATGTTCTCTATAGCCCCATGTTCTGCAGCCCTTGTGAGCAATACTACGCGCGTGACCGATGCCGTAGAGGCATGAATTTCTGCATGTACGCCATCTCTCCGGAAAGAGTTTTCCGTGAGATTGAAGAGATCTTGAGCAATGAGGCGAGTAAGGGATGATAGAATGTCTGGGACGTTGGCACCTACAATAGCCTTCATTTTCAATCACCACTTTTTCTTGGGCGGTGGGGAAGCCAGTCTTTATGACCTGATCCAAACGCTGAACCGGGATCGTTTTTCCCCCCTCGCCCTCGTTCCTGCCCGCGGAGACATTCTGGAAAGAATGAAGGCCCGTGGAATCCCCGCCTACGTCTCCCCTCTCCCCTCGCTGAAGAGGGTCTTGCCGTGGCATCCTCCCTTGGCTCTTGGGCAACTGGTTGTCCTGCTGCGGCGCGCCAAACCGGCCATCCTGCATGCGAACGGGTCAAGGGCCTGTCTCTATGCGGTTCTCGCGGGCCAGCTTCTCGGGGTCCCAGTGCTGTGGCACGTGCGGGAGACACTCAAAGATCTATGGATCTACGACCGTTTTTTGTTCACGCTCTCAAGGGCCGTCGTGTGCGTGTCGGAGAGCGTGAAGGCCAAGAGGTTCGATTCGCTTTCTGTTCGATGGAAAGAGAAGATCGATGTTGTGTATAATGGTGTGGACAGCAGCATTTTCTGTAGGAATCCGTCGAACAGAGAAAGGGTGAGAAGAGAACTGGGGATCGAGGAAAACGAGATTCTCTTTGGGGTCGTGGCGAATTATGTACCGCTAAAGGGTCAAGACTTCTTTCTACAAGGAGCAGCTGCCCTCAAAAATTCAAATCCTGCCCTTCCCTTCAAGGTGTTGCTCATCGGCCGGCCTATCGACACCCTTTTCTTGGATCGTTTGCGAAACCTCGCCGATGAGCTCCTCTTGGAGGATAGGGTTCTTTTCCGAGACCACACGGACCGAATCGCTGAGATATACTCTGCTCTGGATATTTTCGTGCTCCCTTCCAGACGGGAGGGTTTCAGTCGTTCGATCCTGGAGGCCATGAGCACTGGGTTGCCTGTCCTGGCGACTCAGCTGAGCGAAATTCAGGAGGCTGTGGTCGAAGGGCAAAATGGTCTTCTCGTGCCGCACGGGGACGTCGAAACCCTGAGGCGGGCAGCGCTGACCTTAGCAAAAGACAGAGGGCTGCGGGAAACCATGGGAGCGCTAAACCGGGAAAAGGTGGAGGATGAATTTAGTCTCATCGCCCATGCGAGATCGATGGAGACGATTTACTCTCAAATACTGAGTGATCCACGTTGTCAGATACGATGAATCGACCAAAATGGGTTCATACCAGGAGTTTCCAGCGGCTGAAGAATCTTTTCTTCGCGGTGAGCTTCCGCATCGGGCTTTTCGACCTGGTTCGCGCCCTTTCAAACGGGCTCGGGCATAGGGCCGTCATTCTGTGCTACCACCGAGTGGTCGAAGGGAATCCTGATCCTTACTCCATTCCCGGGACGCAGGCGGATCTGCAGCGCTTCACGGACCAGGTGCGAGGCCTCTTCCGCAAATACCGAATCATTCCTTTTTCCGTGCTGGTCGAAAAGCTCAAGAAGGGCGTTCTTGATCCGAATGATCTCGTGCTTTCGTTTGATGATGGATTCAGGGACAACGCCACACTCGCTTATCCGGTCCTGAAACGATATGGGGTCGCCGCTTTTTTCTTCGTCTCCCCGGCCACGCCGGGGAGATCTTCCCTGATCTGGAACAATCGGGTCTGGTGGCTGATGAACCGCAGGACCTGCGGCGATTCCCTGAGTTGGAACGGCCGGGCGCTTCCGCTTGGAACCGAAGCGGAAAGAATCCGCGCCAGGGACCTGATCAATCAGACTCTGGCTCCGATGAAAGAAGAGGAAAGAGAAGCTGTTTTCGATCAGGTTGCCCGTGCCCTGGGCTCAGCCGCGCAACAGCCCGAACATGACGATGTCATGATGCGCCCGGAGGAAATCTCGGGCATGATCGCCGGCGGTCTTGCCGAGTTCGGTTCCCACTCCCTCACCCATCCCCTGCTCCCTCTGTGCGACGAACACCAACTCCGCCACGAGGTCCTCGGCTCCAAGAAAGCGCTTGAAGAGGCTCTTGGACGTCCTGTTGCGCATTTCGCTTATCCTGGGGGAGCCTACGACGAGAAGACCCTTCACTCCGTGAGGAACGCAGGCTATGAAGCCGCTGTGACGACGCGGGAAGGCCTGGTCGGGATAGGCGATGATCCCTTCCTTCTTCCCCGGGTGAATGTCGTCCGCGATGACACCCTGTACTCGCTGATGATCCGAAAACTAGTTCCCCTTTATTGGAAGAATGCCGTTTTCCTAGTAAAGAAGCGTCTCTATGGTCGTTCAAGAGATTAACACTCTGAAGGATCTTGAAGCTCTGGCTCCTGCCTGGCGCACTCTTTTGAGGAATGCCGCCACGCACACGGTGTTTCAGACCCAGGAATGGGTCTCAAGCTGGTGGACGGTCTATGGAAAGGGCCACCGCCCGCGCGTTCTGATTCTGCGCGAGGGGGAGGAGGTCAGGGGAATCGCACCGCTGATACTCAAGGACCACGGGATCTTTCGAAGACTCACGTTCATCGGGGGCCATCGCGCTGACTATTCCGACTTCATCGTCCATAGAGACAGACCGCAAGACTACCAGCGATTACTCGATCATATGGCTTCAGGGATGGTCCATTACGATGAGATCCTGCTTGAAAATGTTCCCGAGTCCTCCCCTCTTTTATATGCCTTGGAGGAGGACCCCCGTCGTTTCATCATAAAAAGTGCCGTCGCTGACGCCTGCCCCTATTTGACCTTGGATGATCGGACAGAGTCGACCCTCGGGAAGATGGACGGGAAGCAGTCCCTCAAAAGGAAAATGAAGAGACTCGCGGCAAAGGGAGATCTGCGTTTCCGCCATTACACAGACCCTCTT
>JALOPA010000278.1 GCA_025454125.1 Thermodesulfobacteriota bacterium | reverse complement strand
CGGTTCATCGCTTGCGGGGCTTGGCCTGACTTGTGGGGACCGCTTTCCACGGGTCATCCGGCCAGGGATGTTTCGGGTAGCGGCCCTTCAGCTCCTTTTTCACCTGCTGGTATCCGCTGTTCCAGAAGCCCTTGAGGTCTTGGGTGACCTGGACCGGCTTGCGTGCCGGAGACAGGAGGTGGAGGAGCACCTTCACCCGGCCGCCGGCAATTTTCGGAGTGTCTGCCAGGCCGAACATCTCCTGCAGCTTCACGGCCAGGACCGGGACATCTCCGGAGGCGTAATCCAGGGCGACCCGGTGGCCGCTCGGCACGGGAAGGGATTCGGGTGCGCGCTCCATCAGCAGCCGCTGCTGCTCCCTTGAAAGTCGGCTGGCCAGGGGCTGCAGGAGGTCCAGGGTTGCCAGTTGTTCCCTGGTGCGGATTCCCTTCAGCCAGGGTCTGAGCCACTCCTCTAGGGCAGAGAGCAGACGGGCTTCCGAGAGGTCCGGCCAGTTCTCCGCAGGGAAGGTCCTCTTCATCAGGCTCACCCGGCCCTGGAGCTGCCGGGCCTCCCCGCTGAAGACGATCCTGGCTGAGCCTGACCGCACCGCTTCGCAGAGGAGAGCGGCAGTTTCCTCCTCTCCGGGTGCAAACGGCCTGGCTGACAGTTGCAGGGCCCCGAGCTTTTCCTCCAGGGTCGCGACGATTCTCCCTTCCCTCTTGTCCCATTCCACCCGTCTTACGCTCTCGATGCTCCCGCTCAGTTCCTCCCGGAGGAGATCTTCGTCAACAGGCTCGGCCAGGTGCACCTTGCCTTCGGCCTTCTCACCTGCATCCACGGGGGCCGCGATGATAAAAGGACTCTTTGCGAGGCGGCTCGTGGAGGGGAGCCGCACGCCCCTTCCCTGGCAGAGGACAAAGCGTCCGGTGCCTTCCTCGCGCCTCTTGGCGACCCGGTCGGGAAACGCGCGGAGCAGGAGACGGGGGATGGTCCTGCCCTGCTCTTCCCTGCATGCTGTGGAATCCCCCCGGGCCACAAGGCGATGGAGCTGATCCGAGGCCCGGTCCACGGCCCGCAAGGCCCAGGGATCGGTTCCTCCTGGGGCTTCCTTTCGCTTCCGCCATTGCCGCAGAAGCTCGAGTCTTTCGCCGAGATCGGATCCCTCGGCATGCGCCATGAATCCGGAGGCCGAACCGCGGAGAATGTCCCGCTCCGAAAGCATGGCCGCCAGGTCCGAGCCAAGGCGAGGGCATCCCATTTCGGCCGCTCTGTGCGACAGCCGGCCGAGCCGGGGGTGGAGCGGCAGCCGCGCCATCCATCGTCCGACCGGAGTCACCGAGCCCTTTTGGTCAAGAGCGCCCAATTCTTTTAAAAGACGCAGGCCCGATTCCCATGCGGCCTTGGGCGGTGGGTCCAGGAAGGAGAGCGTGCTCGGATCCTTCACCCCCCAAACCGCCAGTTCGAGGATCAGCGGGGAGAGGTCGGCCAGGATCATCTCCGGCGGGGTAAACGGGATCATCCCCTGAAAAGCGTGGCGGCTGTACAGGCGGTAGCAGATGCCCGGACCGAGACGGCCTGCCCGGCCTTTGCGCTGCTCTGCCGCGGCCCTGGAAACCGTGACCGTAACCAGACGGTTCATGCCGGTGGCCGGGTCATGCTGAAGCCTTCGGGTGAGCCCGCTGTCGATCACCACCTTCACTCCCTCGATGGTCAGGCTTGTTTCGGCGATGTTCGTGGCCAGAACGATTTTTCGTTTTGCCGAAGGGAGAATCGCCCGCTGCTGTTCTTCGAAGGGAAGGTCTCCGTAGAGAGGATGCATCGAAATTCCGCCCGGTCTGCCTTCCAGGGCGGCGCGCAAGGATTCGGAGCTGGCGCGGATCTCGCCTCCGCCTGGCAAGAACACGAGAATGTCGCCTGAGGTTTCCTGCAGAGTCGTGAGGACCGCTGAAGCGATTCTCGCATGAAGGGGTCTGTCTGTTTGGTCCGGCCGGTAACTCTCCTCCACTGGAAAGGCCTGACCCGCTGAGGAGATCACCGGTGCCCCGTCCAGCAGGGACGCCACCGGCCCGCAGTCCAGGGTCGCCGACATGACGAGAATCTTGAGGTCTTTCCTGAGGCTGCGGCGGATGTCGAGACAGAGTGCGAGGGCGAGGTCGGCCTGGAGGCTCCGCTCATGGAATTCGTCGAAGATGACCATGGCCACGCCTTCCAGACCCGGGTCGCTCTGGAGGCGCCGGGTGAGGATTCCCTCGGTCACCACTTCGATTCGGGTTTTCTCCGAGACCCGGCTTTCGAACCGGATGGAATAGCCCATGGTCCCGCCGACTTCCTCGCCGAGGGTTTTCGCCATCCACCGGGCCGCGGAGACCGCCGCGATCCGCCGCGGTTCGAGCATGAGGATCCGTCCCTTTTCCGCGGGCATCCCATCGAGCAGCGCCAGGGGGACGCGCGTCGTTTTACCGGAACCGGGCGGGGCCTGCAGAACCAGTGAAGGGCAGGACAGAACCGTTTCCTTTATCGCGGGGAGGATGTCGTCGATGGGGTAGGGTTTCCCCTCCGGGGCCTTCTTCATAGCGTCCATTAAAGCCCACTTGCAGAGGCCTGGTCAAGTCCACCTTTGACTCAACCGCTTTAGCGTTCTATTATCCCATCATGATTCTGCTTGGCGCGGATTAGAAGAATTCACGAAATCAGGAACGCACCCTTTTTATCGACAGGAGAACAATGGATATATTCCGGTTTCTCGAAGAGAATGGGATTGCCTACGAGCGCTGCGATCATCCAGCCGTGTTCACCTGCGAAGAGGCGGACCGGCTGGTGCCCCCAATGGATGGGGCAAAAACCAAGAACCTTTTTGTGCGCGACAAGAAAGGTAGGCGCCATTTCCTTCTGGTCGTCGGCTACGAGAAAACCGTAGACTTGAAATCCCTATCTTCGCTCATGGGTCTCAGCTCGATGACCATGGCTTCCCCCGAGCGTTTGAAGCGCTATCTTGGCGTTGATCCCGGATCCGTGACGATTCTTGCCGTCATCAACGATACGGAGAAGAAAGTGGAGGTGGTCTTCGACAAGGCCCTATGGGACTCTCAATCCTTCCGATGCCACCCTCTCATCAACACCAGCACGCTCGCCATCTCAAAGCAGGGCATTCAGCGCTTCCTGGAATTGACGGGTCACGAGGTCATCGTTCTGGACGTGCCCGCGTTGGCACGGGAACGCCTTTCGGTCCTTGAGGTTTAGGTCTTTCGGATATCGCGTTTGCCACTTCTTGGACAAGAAACTCAAAAAGGTAACAACGCGCATCTCCTCATGCTGGTCTCAGCCTGTAGCCCTGCCTCTCTTGATCGCCAACTCCCTTTGGCAACGGTTTTCTTCCCTTCGCTCAAATCACCATCAGCCTTGCAACAGGATGCCCCATCCGTGCTTTAATTCACAATTCAAAGTCTGACCCCAATTATCCACCGATCAATGCAATTCTAGCCCCTTTGTGAAGGTGCTTCTCTGCGATCTCGGCCAAGCTATTGAAACAGACCACCTTGATCCATCCTGTCTTCTTCTTGGCCACTCTGAACGCCAGGTTGAATGAAGCGACTGGATTACCTTCGGCTGAATAGTAAGTTTCATGATCTTGTCCGAGGTTCCCAACGACTACAGTTTGATTAAGCATGCTGTGATTATCCTCCTTTCTGGTTGAGTTGAGGTTAGAGATTTTATTGGCCTAGTTACGAAAAATCGCACGACATTTTCCGGTGAGGCTGAGCAATTGAAATAAGCACAGTCTTCATGTATTTATATATAGAAAATTGACGATACCCCTGAATCAGGCCTGGCAGGAGGTTGGTATGACGAATGATGAGCTGGTGAAGAAGGTCGAAGATCTGCTGAACACGGATGCGGATCTCGATTTTCTGCTAGTCTTAAAGAAGAGGGATCTGGAAAAGCTGGTTGCCTGCATCAGGGGGAGGTTGGAACAGGTGAGTGACAAGGGAAAGCGGAGAACCATCAAATAGAGGGAGGCCATACCCTGTCGAACGTCGTGAGAATTCTGGAAGCGGAAATTACCAGGATCAGCAAAAAGGAAGCGAAGAGCGCTACTCAGGCCATTGGGAAATCGAACACAGGGTTGAGGAAAACCGTTGCGGATCTGAAGAAAAGATTGGTGCTGCTCGAAAAGGAGAACAAGCGCTTGGTCGCGGTGATGAAGAAATTCCAGGTGGAACAACCTGAGAAGGTTGGTCAAGAAAAAGGCCAAAAAGCCCGGTTTACATCAAAAGGGGTACTGGCTCTTCGGAAAAAGCTGCGACTCTCTCAGGCTGATTTTGGAAAGCTGCTCGGGACAATGCCGGGTTCGGTCTATTTGTGGGAGAAAAAGATGGGAGCGCTGAACCTGAGGGACAAGACAAAGGCAGCAATTCTTTCTGTTAGGGGATTAGGGGCTAGAGAGGCGAAGGAGAAATTGGCGAAGCTTGGAGGGAAGCTTAAGAAGGGGAGAAAATCAGCGTTCTAGGATCAACTGCACCTTTTGATTATGACTGATCTGGAGAATTGCGATGTCCATGAAGCCATCCTATGAAGAACTTGAACAGCGTGTCC
>JALOPA010000277.1 GCA_025454125.1 Thermodesulfobacteriota bacterium | reverse complement strand
GACCAGGCTCTCGTGGAAGCCTACGGCAGAGGGAAACCTATCCTTGGGATCTGTTTGGGCACCCAGATCGTCATGGAGCGGAGCGAAGAAAATCAGACCCGATGCTTAGGCCTCATCAAGGGGGAGGTCCTTCGATTTCCTGAAACCGTGTCAGAACCGGACGGCCGCAAGCTCAAGGTTCCCCACATGGGCTGGAACAAGGTGAAGCTCATGCGAAGGCACCCTGTCTTCGACGGGATCGATCCGGAAAGCGAATTTTATTTCGTCCACTCCTACTACCCGGGTCCCAGGGAGACTCGAAACCTTCTTGGCGAAACCTTCTACGGAATTGCCTTTGCCTCAGTGCTCACATCCTCCAATCTCGTGGCCGTACAGTTTCATCCGGAAAAGAGCGGTCGCCCGGGATTGAGGCTTCTTTCCAACTTCTGTTCGTGGGACGGCCGAGACCATGCTTAGCAAGAGAATCATCCCCTGCCTCGATGTCCGGGACGGCAAACTCACCAAAGGGATCAAGTTCAAGGGGAACGTGGACATCGGAGACCCTGTCGAAATGGCCGCTTTCTATTATGAAGAAGGGGCCGACGAACTGGTCTTCTATGACATCACCGCTTCCTACGAGCGCCGGGACATCATGATCGAAACGGTGCGCAAAGTGGCGGAACGGATCTTCATCCCCTTTTCCGTGGGAGGAGGCATCCGAACCGTGGACGACATGAGGCGTGTCCTTCTGGCAGGGGCGGAAAAAGTGAGCATCAATTCATCCGCCATCCGCGACCCTGGATTGATTGCAGAAGGGGCGGCGGCTTTTGGGAGCCAGGCCATTGTGTTGGGCATGGATGTGAAACGGGTCTCCCCTTCGGAAAAGATCCCGAGCGGGTATGAAATGGTGATCGACGGAGGCAGGACCTTCACCGGCCTGGATGCCCTCGCCTGGGCCAAAGAGGGCGAACGCCTGGGCGCCGGAGAAATCTGCCTCAATTCGATTGATGCGGATGGGACTCAGCAAGGCTACGAACTTCGCCTCACCGAGAGGATTGCCACAGGCGCCGGCATTCCTGTCATCGCTTCAGGCGGCGCCGGCGCCGTCGAGCACATTCACGACGTTTTCACCAAAGGCAAGGCGGACGCAGCCTTGATCGCTTCCATCACCCACTACGGGACTCACACCATCCAACAGATCAAGACCTTTCTCCACGAAAAAGGGATCAAAGTCAGGATGAGGTGGTAAAACCAGATGCTGGATACTTGATACTGGGTTTTGGATAGCTGCTTTCCAGCGATAGTGGGCAATATAAACCGGTGATCGGCCTTTCTTTCTTGTCACTCGTTCCTCGTCACTTGTCCCTCCCTGTAAACTCCCATTTGCTTATTCTACAAATGTTTGCTATGTAGGTGGGGAAACCTTAATTCAAGGAAAACGGCCATGTCTAAAATCCTGATTGTCGATGACGAGGAGCACATCCGGTTTCTTTACTCCGAAGAACTCGCAGAGGCCGGGTATGAGGTGATTACCGCAGACAGCGGGTACCAGCTGCTCGAAAGAATCGAACAAGAAAAGCCTGACCTCGTGGTGCTGGACATAAAAATGGTGGACTACAACGGCCTTGATTTGCTTCAGGACATAAGGAATAAGTATTATGACCTTCCGGTGGTTCTGTGTACGGCCTATGACACCTTCAAAGAGGACATGAAATCCATCGCCGCGGACTATTACGTGATCAAGTCCTTTGACCTCACCGAGCTCAAGAACAAGATCGCCATGGCTCTGGAGGCCGCATCGCGGTAAGGCTTCTCACTTTCCAGAAACCTCAGAATTCACGCGTTCCCAAAAAGCCCACAAACGACCTCTTCCGTCATTCCGGCGAAAGCCGGAATCCAGGTAAAGCAGGGGGTTGTTCTGGACCCCGGCTTTCGCCGGGGTGACGACTACTCAGCCCTTTTGCGAGCGCATCAATGTTCTTACTTGTGGTATTTCTCACCCTTCAGGATGGTGAAGGCTCTGTAGATCTGCTCCAGCAGAAAAGTCCTGCTCATTTCATGGGTGAGGGTGAACTTTGAAAGAGACAGGATCTCGTCCGCCTCATCCAGCGCCTCTGTGGAAAGCCCAAGGGGGCCGCCGATCATGAAGGTGATCCCTCCGGTTGCATTCAGGGCGACTTTCTCAAGACGGCCGGCAAACTCCTCTGAACCGTAAAGGCGTCCGGTCCGGTCAAGGGCAATCAGGTAATCCTTCGGCGCCCTCTTCCCAAGCAGGGCCTGACCCTCGGAGCGCAAGACGTCCGCTTCAGGCCGGCCTTTGGTCATCTTCACCGGCTTCACTTCGATCCATTCCACCTGGGCATAATTCTTCAATCGCTTCAGGTAAAAGGCTTCCCCTTCCGCCAGAAAGGGGGCGCGGGTCCGGTCAACGACAAGAATTCTGATCTTGATCATAGGAAGCTAGTGAAGGGTCTTTTTGAGGTTCTTGTTTTGAACGATCCACCGGGCCAAGGATTGCACGGCAAGGGTGATTTGAGATTGGGCCAGCCGGTAATGGTAGGGGGAGTTCCCGTAAGGATCCAGGATGTCGTCCTCCCAGCCTCCTGCCACATACTTGCCCAGGAGCTGCACCTTGGGCTTCGCTTCAGGCCACAGTTTCAGGAGGTCGGCCTCATGCCTTCGCTCCATCACCAGGATGAGGTCGGCCCAGTCCAGCTCCTGCTTGGACATCTGGCGGGCCTCGTGGGGTTCAAAGGAGACTCCCATGCTGGAAAGATAGGCCGTCATTTGGGGATCCGGCGGACTTCCCGGAAATGCGTACAGCCCTGCCGACGAGACGGAGACGCCTTCGATCTTGAGCCCCTTGAGCTCGTTTCTCAGCAGGGCTTCGGCCAGGAAGCTCCTGCTCACGTTTCCGCTGCACACAATGAGAATGTTCATCTATCGCCTTTTCAGTCCCAGAATCCTCGCAATCTCGGCCACCGTCTCATCCACGAACCGCTTCATGTCCTCCCCCTGAAGCGGTTGGCCCGGCTGAGGGAACCTTTGAACCTTCTCCGATCGGATGAGGGAGGGGGCATTCTTGAGTTCCTCCCGCGGCTTCACGCCGAATTCCGGCGGGAAGTTGTCCTGAAAATACATGTCCTGGAAGGTGATGAACTTGAGCATGTGGGCCGTGGAGTCGAGGATGCCTGTCTCGTCGGGTCTGACAAACCCTCTCTCTATCGCCCTCCTGAAACCGGCCATGGATTCCCCTCCCTGTGTGCAGGCCACATTCCCATTCCGGTTGGCGATCATCATGGAATCCATGATGTCCTGCTCCGTCACCTGAACCACGAAGATCCGTTTTTCCCCGGCTGTCCGGTTGTAGTCCCTGGCGAGTTGGATGACCCTGGGCATGGACACGGGGTTCCCGATCATGGCCGCCTGGGCCACGCTCGGTTTCACGGTCACAGGGACAAAGGTCCTCTTGGATTCCTCCTCTTCCAGGTAGTACCGGTAAACCGGGTCCGCGTGCTCGGATTGGACTCCCACGATCTTCGGGAGGCTCTTGATGATCCCGGCCCTGTGGAATTTGAGGAAGCCGCTCATCACGGCCGTGATGTTCCCGGCGTTCCCGATGGGCAGAACCACCGCCTTGTCTCCCACGTCGTAGTCGAAGTCCTGTGCGATTTCGAAGGAAAAGGATTCCTGGCCCAGAATTCGCCAGCTGTTTTTGGAGTTCAGAAGCGCCACGTGATAGTTCTCAGCCAGGCTTTCCACCACCTTCATGCAGTCGTCGAACACCCCCGGGATCTCGAACACCCTGGCTCCGCTCCCCAGGGGCTGGGCCAATTGCTGGGGCGTGACTTTGCCGTGGGGCAGCAGCACCGCCGACCTCAGAAAATCCTCCAGGTACGATCCGTAGAGGGCCGCCGACGCCGAGGTGTCCCCTGTGGACGCGCACACGGCGAGAAGATTGCCGATCCCGTGTTTTGAAGCAAAGTGGTTGATGAAACTGAGGGCGCACGCCATTCCCCTGTCTTTGAAGGAAGCGCTGGGGTTGAGCCCGTCATTCTTGAAGTAGAAGGCCGCCCCCACCTGTTTCTTCAGCCTGGGATTCGCTTCCACGAGGGGAGTGTGCCCTTCCCCCAGGTAGACGATCTGATCCAAGGGAATCACCGGAGCAATGAACTCGTAGTACCGGAAGATCCCCTTGAGCGCCTGCACGTTCAGCATTCTTCTGAAGTCGAAAATCTTTCGCCACCGATCGCCTCCCACCGCCTGCAAGCGATCCTCCCTCTTGTCTTCCAGCATCAGGACACTGCCGCACTCAGGGCAAGTGTAAAGAAGCTGGCTGATGGCTAGCTCGCCGCGGCACCCCAGGCACCGGTAAACCATTTCCCCTTTGGGCTCGGGGACGAGAAAAGGCCTCATGTCTTCGGGAAATTGACTCAAATGCATGGCACATTCCTTTGGTCATCATTTTGCAGCAAATCGGGCTACTTGTATTACAATACCGCACAAATTGCAAACCAAACCTCGCCCAAGGCATGCCTCCGAGGAATCCCTTGAGAAGGCGCATGAAGAGTGCTAGTGTAGTGTCTCGGCAATCGCTTGT
>JALOPA010000276.1 GCA_025454125.1 Thermodesulfobacteriota bacterium | reverse complement strand
CGTCGACAAAGGGAACGCCCTCCCCCTTGATCCAGACGTTGAACCGCTGTTCCTGTTTTTTTTCAGCTTCCGCCGAGACTTCCAAAAACCGTTTCTTCATAGAGGTTTTCTCCAAAATGACTTTCCCCCCTCCCCTAACCCCTCCCACCGAGGCCGTGTCGCAATGTCATTTCGAGGCGTCAGCCGAGAAATCTTGTTTCTGCAAGTACCCGGAGTATGAGATTTCTCCCTTCGGTCGAAATGACACAAAACCTGCTCCGTCCATATTGTGACACAGCCTCCAATGGGGGAAGCTTGCCCGCCTCTGGCGGGGTGCATAGAGGTTTCAGTCCAAGACTCTAATCGTTCCTGATCCACTGTTTGCAGAGTCGCACCCCTGCCATGGCATCGGGCGCGTACGCATCCGCTCCGCTGTAGTCCTTGATCTTCTCGGTGACCACCCCTCCCCCGATCATGATCCGCACCGTGTCCCGAAGTCCTGCGGCCTTGATGGCCTCAACGGTTTGCTTCATGGAGTCAAAGGCCAGGGTGAGCAATCCGCTCATGCCCACGACTCTGGGCTGAAACTCCTTGATCGCTTCAACGAATTTTGCCGGTTTCTGATTGATGCCGATGTCTCGCACCTGAAATCCGTTGGCTTCCAGCAGAAAGACCACGATGTTCTTTCCGATATCGTGAATGTCGCCCTCTACGGTGCCGATGAGCACCTTGTCCCCTGCATCGCCGGCCTTCTGCTCCTGAATCATAGGCTTGATCAGGTCTGAAATCTGCTTGAGCATCTCTCCGGCCATCATGAGGTGGGGCAGGAAGTAAATCCCTTTTTCAAACCGCTGGCCCACCGCCTCCATGGCCTTCGAACAGCCTTCCAGGATGGCCATGGGGGCGACCCCTGCTTCCAGGAGCTGCTTCGCCGCTTCCAGCGCTTCCTCTTCTTTCATTTCCACAAGCGCCTGCACTAACGAATCGGTCATGTCCATTCTCCTTTTTCAGAAAATTCCAGCTCAGCCCGCTGATTTCATCACCCGAGGGGCAAAGATTGAAGGTCGAAACCTTCCTCAATGTACGAAATATCAATAGATTAAGCATCTCATTCTGTCAACCGGTTTTGGATTTACACCGAAGGGGCGCAGAGATGGGTCCTTGTTTATCGGCTGGAAAGAGGCGGATCAAAAAAAAAGAAGCCCTCACGAACATCGTGGTGGATTCAGAGGAAGGGTCGCAGATGCGGTGGACGCGTTTTCTCTCTAAGCCTCGCCGAGATTCTTTCTGAAGCGGACGAAGAAATCAGCCGCTACGTCCACGGCCCAATCAAAGGACATGAGGCTCATGTTCAGGGTAAGATGGTAGATCCTGGGATCGTCAATATCGACGCCGAAGATATTTGTCGCCACGGCGGCGCGCTGAGATTCCTTTTCTTTTATGATTTTCTCGGCTTCCTCTTCCGAGAGGTCGTAGCGCTGGACCATGAATTTCACCCGGTCCTCGTACTCCGCGACCAGGAGGATGCGCAGGACCTTCGGATGATCGCGGAGAATAATCTGAGCGCCCCGTCCCAGGAGCACGTATCCTCCTTCGTTGGCCATGGCGGTCATCAGGCGCCGCAGGAAAGCGATATATTTTTTCCTTTCAAATTCCTTGTCCGGTGCCGCAGGATTTCGATAGAGCAGCCCGTGGGACACAATGCCTGAGAGGAGCCCCAGGAGGGTACTGGAGGCTTCCTTCTCCATGGCCGTGAGCCAATCCCCGGAGAGCTTGGCTTTGCGGGCAAGCTCGTCGATCGCGATTTCGTCCACGAGGCGATACCCGAATCGCTCACAGAGCCGCTCGCCAAGGCTTCGCCCCCCTGCGCCGAACTGCCGCGATATGGTTATGGCCGCCATGCGGTTATCCCCTCATCGCTAAGGTCTCTCATCGTTTCCCGAGGGCCTTGGCCGAAATGCGGTAGAGGGAGCCCCCTACCCTCAACTAGAACGCCCCAGCCATGACGATGCCGGCGACCAGCGCGAAAATCGCGAAGCTCTCCACCATGCCGACGGCCGCAAAGGCCTTGCCGAAGATTTCCTGTTTTTTCGATGAACCGAGAATAGCGGTGGCCGCCACTTTCCCTTGGTAGATCGCCGACACCATGATGCCGATGCCGCAGAAAAAACCGATGAAAAAGCAAGCCAGCCCTGCAGTGGCCACCTTGGGCAGAAGCACGAACATCAGGATCAGCCCATAAATGGTCTGGCTGGAGGGCGCCGCCGAAATACCGATGAACTTGCCGTGGCCTTCATCCACCTTGGCCATCACCCCATGAGACACTGCACCGGCGATTCCCACGCCCACGGCGCTGCCGATAGCCGGAATTCCTATGGCGGCCGCACAGCCGCCGTATCCGAGCATGGTCACAATATCCATATCCTCTCCTCCTGTGATCAATCTAAGCGTGTTTGACGATCTTCTTGAAGGGCCTGAAGGGCAATCCGTCTCCCTCAAAGCACCATCGATACCATTCCAGGAAATTCAGCCGGAGTCCATGCACCACGCCGCCCATGACGCCCAGAAGCAGGTTGATGGCATGTCCGAAAACCAGAATCAGCACGGCCGGTATGAACCCGACGTAAGGCAACCCGTTGTAAGGCATCTCGGCCAGCATGTTGAACGTCTGACACATGTACATGGTCGCCAAGCCGAGGGCAAAAAGCCGCATGTAGGATAGGCAGTCCGCCAGGAGCTGCACCACTCCAAGGGCGCCGTTGAGGCCGATGAGAATGCGAAGAATCGGGTTCTTGGAGTTCGAGGTGAAGAGCACGACCAGGGCCATTCCCACGATGGCGATGTACATGGCCACCGGGTTCTCCTCCCCTTTGCCCATCTTGGAACTGAGCAGAAAGTATCCGGACCAGATCACGATAATCCAGCCCAAGGTGGGGAGGTCTTTGGTCCGATAAAACTTGATGGCAAGAGCGATGGAAATGTGGATCATGCCCATGATGACGGAAATCAGCATCACCTGGTTCTGACCTTCCTTGGTGTTGAGATCCAGCAGGAGCAGCTTGTTCAGCGGGTTCTCAGGGCGCAGGGCAATGCCAAAATAAGACGCGGAAATGATCCCGAACAAGAGCACGGAAAAAGACAGGAGATAGCACAGGCGCCGAAAACGGAACCATAAGGGGCTGTCGCTTTTCACCTTCCAGTGCAGCAGAATCGTCAGAGCGAGAGAAACCAGCCCGTATCCGGCGTCGCCAATGATCATTCCGTAGAAGATGGCGAAAATGTACAGAACGAGGCCGCTCGGATCAAAATCGCCGTAATTCGGTTGAGAGTAAACCTTGACCAGATCCTCACACGATTCGAAAGCCGGTCTATTGGAGAGAAGGACAGGGACTTTCTCCCCCTCCGCAGGATCTTCGCTGAAATGCCCCAGCGTGAAGCCCTCTCCGATCCTCTTGAGCAGGTCCTCTTCAGGCACCGGCGACCAGCAGGTGAGGACAAAGAGTCGATTGTCCAGCACCGGGCCTGCATTCAGGAGGACGCGTCGGTACTCGTAATCATCCTTCAGTCGGGCCTCCGCCTCGATCAGAGCCTGCACTTTTTCAGAGAGGGTCTTGTACTCCCCCGTGATCCTTCCGAGCTCTTCCTGTTTCGACTGGATGTCCGTGTCGATTTGTTTGAGACTCTTGGCCGGTATCTTTTCCTCCGGGACACCCAGATCAAAAGGGCTCGAAGCCATGGCCGTGAAAGCCACCTCTCCTTCGCTCTGTTGCGTGATCAAGCAGAACACCGAATCAAGGGAAAGGGTGTCAAACACTTTCCTGGGAACGCGGTAGAATCGGATCTCCAGTCCTTTGGATCGAAGGGCGGCAATGTCCTGTGGCGCAAATTCTCCCCAGGGTTCCAGGATCTCGCGCTCCTTTTTGAGCACGCTGATCTCGCTCAACAGGCGGGTTTCTCTTTGACCGAGTTCCTCGCGTCTCGCGCAAATGGCCGTGTAGTCCTCACCCCCTGCGGCAGAAGCGGTCTTCTTCCCGAGGCGGCTCAGGAACTTCCGTATTTCGGTGACCTTCTGAAGTTCGCGGGACACCTCCGCCGGTTCCACCGCGTCCATGGGCAGGGAGACGTGGGTTACGCCGATCTCCTGCAACCGGGCAATGAAACGCTCCTTTTCTTCCTGAAGGCCGACGAACGTTATTTTTTTGACTTTGACGATCATCCCGCTTTCACCTTCTATCCCGCGAGTTTGCCTTTGGCGAGCTTGGCGCGGCCCACGGCCGCCGTCTCTTCATCGCCAAGGAAGATCTTGATTTTCCGGATATTCTCTCGGAGCTCCGGGATCAGCTTCTTCTCGAAAAGATTGACACGTTGGGTGGTGGTGCGCAGCTCCTCCTTGAGGAGCGTCTCCTTGGTGAGAAGCACCTTCAGCTCTTCCCTCACGGCCACCAGGCGCCTCAAAACAGCCACCGCTTTGTCCAGCCACGCCGGGGTTGCGAAAAGGGAATAGAGAAAATCCTTGTAAACCACTTCGTCGAACTCCGGCACTTCCACGCCGGCAATGTTGTCCTTCTTGGTGCGCACCTGTTCGATCTGGAGGTAATCTTCGATATCAAC
>JALOPA010000275.1 GCA_025454125.1 Thermodesulfobacteriota bacterium | reverse complement strand
GAGCTGGGGAGCCCGCCGGTAGAGATCTTCCAGCCGGCCCATTTCTTTGCGATATTTCCTCGGCATATAGTTGAAGAAAAACACCCCCAGGCCGATGATCAGGATAATCCACGCGTATCCCCATGCCATGACGCTGAATCCGACCAGCAGGAGCAGTCTTCCCAAATAGAGAGGGTCTCTCAGGTAGGCATAAGGGCCTGACGTCGTGAGCTCGTTCGCTCTCATCAAATGGCCGCTTGCCCACACGCGAACGACCTCGCCGAAGAAAACCAGAACGCCGCCCAGAAACAGAGACCAGCCGGTAGGCCTTGCCAGAACCGGCATCAGCAGAATGCCAATCAACAGGGCCAGAGCCCTAAGGAGTTTCGTGCTCATCGTATCCTCTTGATCATGCGGTAGAGAAAGAACATCCTCGGGGGTTCACCCCGGGCAAAGAACTTCCTCTCTACTTTATAGAGTCGCTCAAGGTCAAGTAAGATCACATTTCTCAAAATCCATCCATCCAGCAGGGGCACTCGGCCTTTCACATAGGCCGTGGAAAAGTCGATGATCGAAGGCCGGTCCTGATCCACCAGGATGTTTCTCTGGTGCAGATCGCCGTGGGCAACACCCCTGTCATGGATCTCATGCACCAGGGACACGAGCCTTTGAAAGCAGGACTCGCTCAGATCCCCTTTCTTCATCTTGTCCAGCGGCCGCCCCCGGACCGTCGAAATCTGAAGGCCATAGGGAGTGGGGCGGTTGATCAAGGCCGGAACCCCTGTGACGCCCTCCAGCCTCCTGAGGGCCGCCTCCTCCCAGGAAATGGAGATTCTTCCCAGGAGCCTGGGGAGAAACGGGGACCCGCTGTACTCCTTAATGATGATCTCCCCTTCCTGGCGGACCGAGGCCTTCCAGACATTCCTCGGTTTGTAAGGGACTTCGTCCTGTCTCGCAGAGCCGGAAGCTATGTTTTCAGCCATAGATTTTTCCAGATCCCGCCCATGTCCTTTGTTTCTCTCGCAAGGCGTTTATTGAACAGCCGGGCGCAGCAAATCCACCAAGTGACCCCTCGAAATTAAGCCGGAGGTGGCTTGCGAGCAATTCCTGATCACCAGCAAGGCGTCAGATGCTAGGCGCCGAGGAGCGACGAGTGAGGCGTATGGAGCAGTACGCCGCAACGAGGAGCGAACAAGGGCAACGCCGCCCTTCGACCTTGCTCAGGGCCATGAGCCTGTCGAATGGCAGATGATGCCTTGATGGTGGATCAGGGGCGCAGCCGCTGGTTGACAGAGCGTCCCCCGCTGAGTATAGTCTTATACAGCCTGAATTCTTCTTTGCCTATAGAGAAATTCATGGCGCCGAGGTTATCCTTCGGCCACTCCTCTTGTGACCGCCCCCGTAAGGAACGATGAAAAAAGCCTTCTTGCTCCTTCTGGTTCTTCTTCTCTCCGTAACGGTGCGCGCCCTTCCCTCCTGGGCGGCCACGGTCAAGGTCGATGTCATCCATTCGCAGGACCGGTATGAGGCAGGGGCAAGCCGCCCGGTGCTCTTCCGCCTTTCGATTGCGGACAAGTGGTTCATCCACGGCCCGATAGAAGAGGGAGACCTGATCCCTACGCAATTCACCTTCAGCGAGCCGTCACGGATCACGGTCAAGGACCTGGTCTTCCCTCTGACCGAGAACAGGAAATTCGAATACACCTCCGAGCCCATTGCCGTGCTCTCAGGAGATATCCTGGTGAAGGGAACCCTGCACCTGCCCGCAGATACCCCGGCCGGAGAGCATGTTCTCAAGGGAAAGATCTCCTACCAGGCCTGTTCCGTGTCCTCTTGTTTGCCGCCGGAAAATATTCCTTTGTCCATCACCCTCACGGTTGTGCCGGCAGGATCAGCGACCAAGATGGTCAATGAGGAGACCTTCCTGGCCCACGAAAAAGGGACCGTCACGGCCGGCCGATTCGGCGCCGGGCTCCTGCTCACCCTCCTCGGTTTCTTCGCCGGAGGCCTGGCCCTCAACCTGACTCCCTGCATCTATCCTCTGATCCCCATCACCGTTTCCTATTTCGGGGCAAGAGACCAGGGCCGCGGGGCCACGGCGATCCATGCTCTTCTGTATCTGCTGGGGCTGGCGGTCATGAATTCCACCCTGGGCGTGTGGGCCTCCTTATCGGGCCGGATGGTCGGTTCAGCGCTCCAGCACCCGGCGGTCCTTATTTTCATGGCCTGCCTCTTCGTCGCCTTTGCCACGAGCTCTTTCGGCCTCTGGGAGCTTCGCCTTCCTTCAGCGCTGACCCGAGCGGCCTCCACCCGCTTCAGCGGCTATTTCGGCACGCTTTTCATGGGCCTGACCCTGGGCATTCTCGCCGCGCCCTGCCTCGGGCCTTTTATCCTTGGGCTCCTCACGTATGTCGCCCAACAGGGCGACCCGGTCATGGGGTTCCTTTCGTTTTTCGCCCTGAGCATCGGGCTCGGGATTCCCCTGGCCGTGCTGGCCTTCTTCTCAGGCGCAGTGAGCCGCCTGCCCTTTTCAGGGGACTGGATGCTCTGGATCAGGAAATTCATGGGCTGGATCCTGATCGCCATGGCCGGATACATGATTCGTTTCCTCATCCCTGAGGAGTGGGGAAGATCTCAGCTCCTCGCCGTCATCCCCCTGGCCGCAGCGGTTCACCTCGGATGGCTGGACCGAACCGGGGCCGGTCACAGGCAATTCAGAATCTTCAAGAAGGTCTTTGGAGTCTGCCTTGTGCTCGGAGTGTTCGCGTACCTGGGAATCGCGACGCAGAAAACCGAGGCTATGCCCTGGGTCCCCTACGACGAGACTGTTCTCGCTCAAGCGGCCAAGGAAAAGATGCCCGTGATCCTTGACTTCTACGCCGACTGGTGCGGGCCTTGCCGGGCCATGGACAGCAAGGTCTTCACAGACCCTGAAGTCATTGCCCTGAGCCGGCAATTCCTTACCGTCCGGATGGACCTCACACGGCGCCAGCCTCATCAGGACGCCATGCTTCACCGCTACGGCATCAAAGGCGTCCCTTCCATCCTCTTTTTCGATCCTCAGGGCGATGAGGTGAAGGCGCTCAGGATAGAAGAGTACATGGACAAGAAGGAAGTCCTCCAGAGAATGAAGACCCTCCTTCCCAAAACCTCGTCCGGCCGCAAGTAGCCCAAGATGAACCAAGATAGGGACGTACTGTCGAACCCTTCAGGTCCACTGCGAAGTTCTGTCCCTTATTTCGTCTTCGAGGTCAGTTCCCCCTCGATGTATCGATGGATTATTCCGGAAATGAGGGTTTGATAGGGGACCCCCATTTTCATCGCTTTCTTTTGGATGCCCTGGTAGTCATGGTCGTAGAGGCGGATGGTTATTCGTCTGTTCTTAATCAATGTTTTTCTTGCCGTTGTCTTTATGTCCTGAATCTCCCTCTTGGAAGGAGTGGAAAGGTTCATTTTCCCTTTCTCATAGGCATCAACAATGGCTTTTTCTTCCTTGTCGTATTTCATGGCTTATTCCGAGTCCTCAAAATTATAACGATTCTAGGAAATGGCGGGGGGAGACTATCTTCAGTTGGAAAGGCAAACTCTCCACACTGAGAAGATCCTTGTCCCCAGTGACAAGCACGGTGGCTTTCGCCGCAAGACAACACTCGATCAGCATGTTGTCTTTAGGATCACGGCAAATCTCAAGCCGATGTCTTATTCTTACTACCTTGGATGTTAAGACTACGGAGGCTATTCCTGCGAGTAACGCCTTCAGTTGACCGTGGTCGATTTTTCCCTGCGTCTCAAGGGCCAAGGGAACTTCACGGTACTCCGCTAGCAGTTCAGGACAAACATAAACCTGATATTCCGTAACTGCTTTCTTGACGGCCTTTTCAGGTGTCCCTCCAAAGACAAAGCCGGAAACAAGGACGCCTGTGTCTAGCACGATTCTATTCCGCTTCTTCGTAGGCCTTTCTCCTCACGGCTTTGACAGCGTTATCGATATCTCTTACCGTCAGCTTGGTTTTGCTGAATGCCTCTCGGGCTATTTCGAACGCTGCATCAAGTCGCTCAGCCGGGGAGAGCACGGAGAGAATATAGTCCTCAGGTTTGATTTCTTTTCTCCCTGCTACCATAACTGTCACCTCCGTTCCTTGGCTTTCGCGTTACGCGTGATATATTTCATAATAGCCTGGGCTGTCTCTCAAAGTCAAAACGTATCGGGAAGGGTCGTTCAAGAGTTCGTTCTACCTTTTCCCGTGTATTATATGGGATTTCCGTTACTTAATTTTTCTCTTGACACATAGTTACGTTGTGGCTAGATTGTAGTTACAATTTAGCGGACCGACGACCGGGAAGCAGTTGAAATAAAAAGTTATATCAAATGGTTGCCTTCCCTCCGAACCTCTAGCGTTCTTGGAGATTGAAGATATGGGGAACCAAAGAAAACTACCAACGAATCCACGCACCTTTCATCCTGTATAAAACGCGGAAAGATCAAGCTGGAGCTAAAAAAAACAGACGGTGACGTCCACTGATTTTACTTAAGGGGAAAGAAGATGAGATACGCAGAGACAGGGTTTAATTTGGAAGTTGATCTGACCCGAGGCAGCGTCGAGAGGGTACAGACGGATCCAAGATTGACCGAGCT
>JALOPA010000274.1 GCA_025454125.1 Thermodesulfobacteriota bacterium | reverse complement strand
GAGCGGCTTTCTCGGGGTATGCGAATTTCAAAGCCATGCGGGCCAGAGGGGGGGCCAGAAGCATGATGAGAAGGATGGCGAAGGTCCCCCCGATAAAGGAGCCGAAGGCGGAGATGCCGAGGGCGGGCCCTGCGCGGCCTTTTTTGGCCATCTGGTATCCGTCCACGGCGGTCATGACCGAGGAGGCTTCACCGGGAATATTCACCAGGATGGAGGTCGTGGACCCTCCATAAAGAGCGCCGTAAAAGATGCCTGCGAGCATGATGAAGGACTGGACTGCGGTCAGGCTGAAGGTGACAGGCAAGAGTAGGGCGATCGTGGTCGAGGGGCCGAGCCCGGGCAGAACTCCCACCAGGGTACCGCACAGCACACCGATGAAACACATGAGGAGATTCATGGGCTCAAAGGCGATGGTGAAAGCCATTTGCAGATGCGTGAGAAAGTCCATGTCCGCCCCTCCCTCTAATAGGCCAAAAGACCGGACGGCAGCGGCACCCTGAGAAGAACCTTGAAGAGGGCAAAGAAAAAAGCCGTTGCGCCGATAGACAAGAGCAAGATGAACATCCACCTCCTCGGTTCGAGCCGCAGGAGGACAATCATGAAGAGGAAGGTGGTCACCATGAATCCCAGGGGCTCGAGTATGAGAACATACAAACAAAGAGCCCCCAGCACGATGAGGATCCTCAGGAGCGCCTGGCCGCCGGGCATCGGCTCTACCCTTGCCGCTGCCGAATTTTTCCTTTCCAATAAACGGGAGACCAGAAGAATCAAAGACAGAGCAACGAGGATGAGGCCTGTCACGAAAGGCAAGAAACCGGGGCCCGGGATTCCTGATCTGCGGATTCCGTAGTGAAAACCTCCGATGCAAAAGAGGATCCCCATGAGCATCCAGAACAGGCTGCTGGTCACATCGCGGTCCCGAAACATAAGGCTCACCTTTTCTATAAACTGCAAACGCTAAGAGGTTGCTGAAGCAACGGTCCCCGCCTCATTTGCGGTCATTCCCTGCGAACGCGGGAGTCCAGTCGCAAAATGCTTTTCTGGACTCCCGCCTCCGCGGGAGTGACACTTTATCGCTTCCTCAGCGCCGTGCCAGAGGGAGCGGACCCATGGTCTTCCTATTTCGAAGCTTCGATAAATTTCTGGTTGACCTTAATTCCTTCCCGTAAACTCTTGGCCACCTCATCGCCGGTCAAGGAGAGGGCAGGAATGAACAGTTTGTTCTGGAGCAGTTCTATGTACTTGGGATCCTTGGCCGCCTTCTCGATGGCGGCTGTGAGTTTCTTGGCCACATCGTCAGGGATGCCCTTGGGCGCAAAAACAATATTGTCGTTGTCAAAGAAGAGATCGTATCCGGATTCGATCAGGGTCGGGACATCAGGAGAAGCCAGAAGGCGATTCTTTCCCAAAGCCGCGAGCACGATCATCTCGCCTGCTTTCACAAAGGACGTGTGAATCCCGCCGCTGAACCCGAAATCCACGTGCTTTCCCACGACGGCGGTCATGACTTCCGAACCGCCCTTGGTCGGAATCGCCCGCCACTCGATGCCTTCCTTCTTGGCGATAGCGGTCAGGATGTTTTCCGCAATGGGGTGCATGGAGGCATAGGTCAGGCCGGGGTTCTTCTTGGCATAGGCCACGAGTTCCTTGAAATTCTTGTAGGGTTTGTCCGGAGGAGCGACAAACGCTTCCTGGAATCGTCCGACAGAAGCCAGGTACTTGAAATCTTCCAGCGAGTAGCTGACTTTTTCCACGAGAGGCGTGTAGGTCAGGGTGATCCCCGTGACCACGCCGATGGTGTAGCCGTCCGGCTTAGCGCTCTTGAGGGCTGTGACGCCGAGAGCGCCACCTGCGCCCGGCTTGTTGACGACCACAACCGGCTGGCCCAAAGTTTCTTCCATGCCCTTGGCAATGGCGCGGGCCATGGAGTCGGCCAATCCGCCCGCTGCATAAGCGACCTGCATTTCAATGGGTTTGGTGGGGTAGTCGGCTGCAAAGGCAGGGACAGTTCCCACAATCAGGAAAGCGAATAGCAAAAGGGCAAAAAACGATTTTTTCATCACAGACCTCCTAGGTTGGTTTCGTGGCAATTTCCGGGTAATGAGACAAAAGCTCTCCCCTCTAGGCGAAGGCTTCAGTGCTGCAATGAAGGCACAAAGGTGCAAAGGCACATAGGCACAAAGCAGAAAAACCCGTCCCCTCTGTCCCTTTGTCTCTCTGTGCCTTTGTGCCTGTCTTCATTCTTCCGATGTTTCAATCCCTGCCAAACGATACGCGCCCTGAGGATGAGACGTGGAGCCTGAGGCGCCAAGGCGGGTGATCTCCGTGAAGTAGATCTCATCCCATTCCACGTTCGCCAGGTTCACATCCGTTCCTAATTGCTTGATCATCCAGAAGAGCACTTTGATCTTGTAAGCCTTGGTCACGTCCGGGAGCACCACGACCGGGAGCTCGAACATGATTTTTTCCAGAGGCACTTTCTTGGTCAGCTCTTCCAGCACGTCCTGCCGGATGTCCCCATGGAACAGCTCATGGGCCTCCAGAAGCACCATCGAGGCGCCCGCGTCCAGGCAATTCTCCACATCGGCGATCAACTCTTCGCGCGTCATGGAACCTTCCTTGCGGCCCACCTCACCCATGACCGTGAGGCCGTATTCTTTGACCGCCTTGGAGATCACCGCCTTTTTCTGCCGGGGCTCGATCTTGAGCAGGTTGTCGGAAACCTCTATGCCCGAGAAGCCGGCTTCTTTGGCGTCTTTCAAGAAGATGTCGTAATTCCCTTGGGCAATCGCCAACTCGGCAAAGAGGCCTCCTGGAAATGTGAAAATGCCCTCGGCCTTGTAGGCTTCGATCTTTTTCTTCAGATACGGTTTGGGCATGACCCTCGGGATGCTGGCTGCAATCTTGGCCTCATCCACATACAGTCCTTGGGCTTCGAGACAGTCCTTCTGGAGGCCCAAGGGCAGGCCCCAATCGATCATCATGGTCAATCCCCTCTTCCTGGGCTTGGACTGTCGCTCAGGCATGGGGATATTGGGGAACAGGAATTCAGTCATTTTCATCCTCCTGATGCCCTTCTCGCAGAAGAGGAGAAAGACACGCGGCTTCAGACTTCCTTCGGGGCCGGACTGAAGGCACAAAGGTGCAAAGGCACATCCCGCCAAACTGATGGCGGGTAAAAGGCACAAAGCGGAAGAAAGGGACAAAGTGACAAAGGGACAAAGATGCAAAGGGTAAAGGAAAAAAGAAGTCTTCTGCTTTGTCCCTCTGTGCCTGTGTGCCTATGTCCTTTGTTTTGCTTTGTCGCTTTGTGCCTTTGCCCCTCTGTCCCTTTGTCCCTGCAGCTGTCGGCTTCACCCGACAGCTGGTTACTTCTTCTTCTCGAAAAACTTGAAGGGCGCATTCAGCACGGGAACGTCGCCGCCTGCATCCTTGCGGATCAGGTCCCGCATCCTCTTGATCACATCGCCCTTTCCCTTGGAGACGTCCCTCAGACACTGGGGATCCTTTTTCAGGTCATACAGTTCGATTTCGCTCTTGTCGGACTTCATCTGCATGGCGTAGTGGTCGTCTCTCACCCATACATAGTCTTTGAAGATGCTGGTCACGTGGCTTCGCACGTTTCGCTTTTTCCGCTCCACCAACGGCCAGATGTCGTGTCCTTCAGAGCCTTCGGGGACTTTCTCACCTAGAAGCCTGCTCACTGTGGGAAAGAGGTCATGGTTCTGGACAAAAGCTGAGACGGATTTGCCTGCGCCCACGCCTGCCGGATGGTGGATGAAGAACACCAGATCCGTGAGGCAGGGCATGATCCCCCAGGGGAGTTTGCCCGTGAAATTCCTTTCTCCCAGCTGGTGGCCATGGTCGGAGATCACCACGATGACGGAGTTCTTGTCCAGGCCCATGAGCCTCACCTTGTTCATGAAAAAACCGAACCAGTGGTCCACCATGGTGACCTCGGCCGCGTAGTTGGCTCTCATGCGCTTCAGCTCATTCTTGTTGAGGTAACCGGAGGCGTCATCACTGTAGATGGGCATGATGATTTCTTTGCCTTCGTAGCCGGGATAGTAGAGATCGCGGTAATAGGAGGGAGCGTCCCAGGGCTCATGGGGATCAAAGCAGTCCACCATGAGAAAGAATTTCTCTTTCCCGGCATTGCTCTCCAGCCACTTGGTTGCGGATCTGAAGACCTGAGGCGCGAAGTAATCTTCCTCGAATTCCCTCCGCTCCGTGTTGAGAAGGTAACGGCTGATCTCCCAGAACTTGGGGTTCTTGGAATCCACCTTGTCGGTAAAGAACTCCGTTGAAGCCGGTGGTTCTCTGGTGAGACGGCCGGTGCGCCAGCAGTCCCACTCCTGACCGCGGATCCAGTCCCAGGACTGGAAACCCCTGTGGAAGTTCATGCCCGGGTAGAACTGGTGAAACACATCGGTTACCAGGGCTGTGCGATAGCCCCTGTCCACGAAGTACTCGGCCATAGAGGTATCGTCTCTGTTCAACCCCGTCCAACCGGGTACGTTCCAGTCTTTTCCCGATCCCTGAATCTGAATGACGGGCCAAGAGGCCACATGGGGTTTCCACCGTTTAAAGGGGAACACCCGCTTTCCCGTGAGGAGG
>JALOPA010000273.1 GCA_025454125.1 Thermodesulfobacteriota bacterium | reverse complement strand
CGCAGCCTAAGGAGGTTGCTGTTGCCAAAACGACCTTCCCTGCGAGCGGGGTCGGTTATCCCTACTCCGTTTATCTGGGATCATTCCAGAACCTGGAATACCTCAAGAAAGCCCTGTCCGTTTATGAGAATCAAGGCCTTTCTTCTTACTGGACCAAAGTTGAGCTTGGAACTAAGGGGACATGGTACCGCGTCTTCACTGGACATTTCAGAAGCGCTCAGGAGGCTGAAGCGTTTATTCAGCAGAAGAGGATCAAAGACGGCGAGGTCAAGGAGACGAGATATACCAACCTGATCGGAACCTTCGGAACGAAGCAGGCAGGGCAAGAAAGAGCCTCAGCCCTTGCCGGCATGGGATTGAGCGTCTACTCGATCCAGGCAGCGGAGGGCCAGGTCCGTCTTTACTGCGGTGCCTTCATCACCCGGGAGGGGGCCGAGAAGAACCAGGCAGAGCTGAACTCGAAAGGGATCAAGAGCGAGATCGTCGAGCGATAGAACCGAATCCCGAGGGCTTTTCCGACCCCCGTCTAGGGATGAAACCTCCTACCGAATGATTCCCCACAATCTGGCGATTCCTTCATCCGCCGTCTCCCAGACCCGGCGATGCAACTCCTGCAAGAGCAAGGGATCATAGAGAATGATCCTCTTCTCTTTCGGGCTCAGAGCCCTCGGGCCTTGAGAGAAAGCCTTCTCGATTAGCCCGGCGCGGCCTGAAGCGATGGCCGGTGTCCATCTGCTGCGTTTGCCTCGCAAAAGCCCGAGGTGGACGGCGTTCACGACCGGATTGATGATGGCCTTCACAAAGCCTCCGGCCCTGGGGGAGGAGGCAAAGGTTTTCTGCTGCGAAGCGAGGGTCGCTTCGAGGGATTGGAGTTCCTTGGGGCGTTCGATCTCTTCCGGTATGAGGAGCAGGCCCAGCCTCCGGAAGATCCGGCCCACACTCGCGCGGCTGGACCACACGGACAGAGGGATGGACAGAATCAGAGGAATGAAAATGGGCGCATTCCACCAGAAAAAGGAGCGGTTGATGAAAAAGAGCGCTGCTGCCCAGAGGAGCGCGAGCAGAGTCCCGGGCCCGTGAAATCGTATGGCTTCGCGCCATCCGGTCCCAAGATCGCTCCTTTGCTGGGGACCCCAGCCCACCTGCCGGCCCAGGAGGGTGATGAAAACGAACTTGCTGTGGAAGAGCATCCTCACCGGTGCGAAAAGAGCCGAGAGGAGCACCTCCAGGACCAGGCTGGCGAGGAGCTTCAGTCTCCCGCCGTACTGACGAGCCTTTCCGCTCTTCAACAGGATCAGGATCACGCTGAACAGCTTGGGCATGAACAAAATGACGGCGGTCGTCCCCAGAAGCGTGAGAGCCCACTGGGGATGCCACACCGGCCAGTCCGGGAAAAGGGTTCGGCCCTCGGGGAAATAGACCGGAGTGCGAAAGGCTTCGGTAAAGGCGGCTGCGGTGCTCAGGCTGATGAACACAAACCAGAGCAGGGAAGAGCCGTAAGACATGGCCCCGTGGAGGAACAGCGCGCGGTGGGCCGAGAGCAATCCCCTGGCAAAGGCAATGCGAATGTGCTGGAGATTGCCTTGGCACCATCGTCGATCCCGCTTGAGCTCTTCGAGCAGGGTGGGGGGCACCTCTTCATAACTGCCGCCCAGATCATAGGCGAGCCACACTTCCCAGCCGCCCCGTCGCATGAAGGCCGCCTCGACAAAGTCGTGGCTCATGATGAACCCGCCCCGCGGCGGCTTGCCCGGCAGCTCCGGAAGCCCGCAGTGCTGCATGAAAGGCTCCACCCGGATAATGGCATTGTGTCCCCAGAAGTGCGAATCGCCGAGTTGGATGTAGTGAAGTCCGGCCGCGAACATGGAACTGTACACGTGGTTGGCGAACTGTTGGGTGCGGGCGATCAAGGTTTCGCGGTTCACGGCCAGGGGCGCGGTCTGAAGAATGCCCACCTTGGGGTGGCGTTCCATGGCATGAACCATTCGAACCAGGGTGTTGCCGGCCATCACGCTGTCGGCGTCGAACACGATCATGTAGCGGTAGCTCTTGCCCCATCGCCTGCAGAAGTCGGCGATGTTCCCGCTCTTGCGCTTGAGGTTCACCCGCCGTCTTCGATAGAAGATGCGGTTGAAAGCACGAAGGGAGCGGCAGGTCTCGGCCCAGGCCATCTCCTCTTCGACCCACCGGTCCGGGTCGCTGGAGTCGCTGAGAATGAAAAAGTCGAAGTGCTGGACCTGACCGGTGTCCTCCAGGGATTGATAGGTCGCTCGAATCCCGGCAAACACCCGTTCGGGATCCTCGTTGGCGACAGGGATGAGAATCGCCGTTCGGGCCCCGGTTCCTTCCAGCGGCCGATCTTCCTCGACCCCCAGAGTGATGGAGAACCGATCCACGCGCCGGGCCAGAGTCCAAAGCCCGGCCATGGCTTCCCAGAACCCGATGGAGATCCAGGCAAAGAGGGTGGCGAAAACGATGACGATGACGAACTCCAGGCGAGTCGAGCCCCGGTGGGGCAGGATGTCGGCCATGTGTCCGCTTGCAATCACCGAGCTGGCGATGATGAGCGCCAGGAGCAGCAGCCGTCTCAGCCGTGCAGTGTTCTCCCAGGGTTTGTCGAGAGAGGGAAGATTCATGACCTCACCCAAAAACATTCCATTCAAAAAAACGAAGCGGTTTCGATCATCTCAATTTGCCGGGCACCATGGATCCCCGATTCAATGCGGGCATGGACCGGATCTCTCCGCAAAGGCCGTGGATTTTGGCCAAGGGCGGGATCTTGCCTTCCGGCGCAATAAGGTCTTCTGCTGCAGGGGAGGCTTGTTCTGCGAGAAGGGCGTGCAGGGCTCGCCATGATTCCGTGACCGGGTGGGACTCGGGGGACCCCTCCACCCGGGATCTGGCTCGTTTCAGTGCTTCCAGAGCCAGCTCGAGGTTGACCACCGAAGGCAGGTTCAGGAATCGAAGATACGCGAGGACTCGCTGCTGGGCCCTCTGCCAGTTTCTGTCGTGAAGCGGTAAACCTCGGCTCATCGAAGATCCCTCACGGTTGATAGGCGTAGCTCCAGGTTTCCGTCAGGGCATTTTCCCCCTGCTTGAGAAAGGCCCTCAGTTCGATGACAGGCCTTCGGATCGCAGGAAGGACTTTTTCGAGGGGACTGGGATCGTCAAAACTGATTTGAAAGACGAGCCTCCAGCCGCCGGTCACGCTGTTCTTGTAAAGCTGTTGCTCGATAAGTTTTCCCCTGGGTTCTACAGTGATGACCGCTGTGAGCGGTTTGTCCGCAGGGAGGGATTCGATCCGCTCTCCCGCGAAATCGATAATAAACAGTTTCGTTTTGTCGTTTCTCCCCTTGGCAATGCGGGTGGCCGTCACGTGGCCTGCGGGCGGCCGGTTGGGTCCCGGATAGTGCCAGAGCATCCGGTAGGAAAACCAGATGGGCTGGCCTTTGTCAGGAAGCCGGTCGGGAACCCAGAACGCGATGATGTTGTCGTTGATCTCCTTGTCCGTGGGGATCTGGATGAGCTCGACGCGGCCGTCGCCCCATTTGCCGACCGGGCTGATCCAAATGCTCGGCCGCGTTTCATAGCGCGCTTCCAGGTCCTGGTAGTGGTCAAAATCCATGTCCCGCTGGATGAGGCCGAACCCCACGGGGTCCGGAGTGTGGAAGGAGGTCATCAGAAGGGTGCGCGGGTTGTACAGAGGTCTCCAGATCCACTCGCCGGAGCGGGTCGCGATCGAGAGCCCGTCCGAGTCGTGGATTTCCGGCCTGAAGTCGTCAATCGGCCGCTGGCTCACGTTCTCCCCGTAGAAGAACATGCTGGTGAGTGGAGCGATTCCGATTTTCTCGATCTTCTTTCTCGGGAAGAGACGGCTGGTCACGTCGATCACGGTCTCCTTGCCCGGCGTGATCACGAACCGGTAGGCTCCGGTGGCGCTGACGGAGTCGAGGAGAGCGTAAACCGTGAGTTTCTTGGCATTGGGTTCAGGCTTGACGATCCAGAAATCGGTGAAGGACGGAAACTCCTCGCCCGAGGGCAGGCCTGTATCAATGGCGAGGCCCCTCGCAGACAGGCCATAGCTCTGCTTCTTGGCCACGGCCCGAAAGTAGCTCGCCCCGAGAAACACGGCCACCTCGTCCCGGTAGGCGTCGACATTGATGGGGAAGTGGATCCGAAACCCGGCAAATCCCAGGTTGGGAGGCACGCGATCTTTGAAGTCGTTCTTTCCGTATTTGAAAAGATCCGCGGAGAAGGGCACGGGCTGGACCGTTGCAGAGTCCACGGTGGAGATGTTGACGGTTTTTGTGTAGTACAAGCCGGGATGGAAAAACTGAAGAGTGAAAGGCAGCTTTTCCTTGAGCCAAAGGGACTGGTCAGGATCGAACCGGATGTCTCGCCACTCGTCATACTTCATCTTCGCCAGGAACTCGGGCACAACGGTCTGTCGCTCCTGGAAGGGCTTTTTGGCCAGGTCCTGAGCCCTGTTGATCACGCTCTGGAGGTTGAAGATCTCTTTAGGCTCTGACGCAAAGATCGGTCCTTGAAGGAGGACGAGGTTGCAGACAACGAGGACCGGCACCAAGAGGTTGCGGAGATTCCTCTGGCCGCGACCGAGAATAGTCAAATGAGA
>JALOPA010000272.1 GCA_025454125.1 Thermodesulfobacteriota bacterium | reverse complement strand
AGTGGAAGCTTCTCGAGTGATTTTTTTGGGGAGGGAACAGGTTTTTCCTGTTCCCTCCAAGAGGACATCCTTGCAGCCCTTCAGCGACGATGAACCATCAACCCCTGTGACGCGATGCCGGGCCCATCGCCGTGGCGCAGGAATAAGGATCGGGGCAGAGGAGATTTCAATGAGACGCGTAAAAGAACCCACGTACAAGAAGTTCATAACCGGGGACCTGAAACGGTTCGATGAGAGAAATACAGGATTCAGCCGGGGAGCGCTTGAAGGTGACAAGTACACGGTCATGCACGAGAGGAGCACTGCAAATATAGAAAAGATGATGGCCGGAAAAACGATCCTGGATCACGCCACGTGGGTTTCAGGCCGGACGGCGGACTATGTGCTGCGCAAGAGCAAACTGGCGCGAGAAACGCAGCCAACCTACAACCACAAGTTCCGGCTGAAAAGCCCTGATCCCACCGCGATGACCCGGGTGATCAAGACAACGGCTCGATGGATCGGCGCGGACCTGGTGGGAATTGCCAAGCTCAATCCCCTCTGGATTTACACCCACTGGGGTCAGCACAATGCGATGTACACCGGTGCTGCCGAGCACGGAGACCCCATCGGGATCCCTCTCGAGTACGAAAACGTTGTCGTCATGATTAGTGAAATGGGCTACCACAGGATGCAGGGGACTCCCAGCGTGGAGCCTGAAACCGACATCGGCTATTCAAAGGCCGCATGGTGCGCCGCGTCTCTTGCCACGTTCATTGCCGAATTGGGCTACAAGGCGATTCCATCCGTCAATGAACTCGGGCTCAGCATCCCGATGGCCGTCGACGCCGGCTTGGGCGAACTGGGCCGGAACGGACAGCTGATCACACGGGAGTACGGGCCGAGGGTGAGAATCAGCAAGGTATTCACCAATCTTCCTTTGCTGCCCGATTCTCCCATTGACATCGGGGTGCAAGGTTTCTGCGAGCGTTGCGAGCTTTGTGCCAAGCACTGCCCGAGCAAGGCCCTGATGACGGGCAAAAGAACAGACAGGGCATGGGACCAGTCAAACGCCGAGGGCATGATGAAATGGCCTATCAAGGCAATGAAGTGCTTTGACTGGTGGGTTAAGAATGGCACCCATTGCTCGGTGTGCATCAGGGTATGTCCCTGGAACAAGCCGAATAACCTTTTGCACAAGGCGGTGCGGGTTTTTGCCGAACGGAACATTCTCACTCGTGTGATGGTATCCATGGATCAGTTCTTGGGATACGGGAAGCAATCAAAGCCGGAGGGCGAAGGCCAGGATCCTTCGGTCAGCGAGCTTTAGGGGCCGCGGTCTTTCCCTGATTCTTGAACAGAGAGGTTTCGCGAATTGACTCTATCCTCCCAGTGTCTTCAGTTGCTTTTGACGGGGATCACCATCGGCAGCATTTACGCCATGGTGGCGATCGGCTTTAACATCATTTACAACGCCACGGATGCGCTGAATTTTGCCCAGGGAGAGTTCGTGATGCTGGGTGGAATGGCGATGATCATGTTCCACGGCAGCCTGGGCATCAACATGGCCGTTTCTTTCTTCCTCGCCTTGGTTCTCGTGACGGCGGTGGGGGTGGTTTTTGAGAGACTGACGATTCACCCTCTGAAAAAGCCGCCCCTGGTCACCGTGATCCTGATCACCATCGCCGTCTCGATCCTGCTCAAAGGGCTTTCCATGCTCGTTTGGGGAAAAGATTCATACCCTCTGGAGCCTTTTTCAAGAACCAAGCCCATCCTCATCGGGGGGGCCGTCATCAACGCCCAGATCCTGTGGGTTTTGGGGATCACTCTGGCGGTCGTCCTCCTGCTGACTTATTTTTTCAAATTCACCCTCATCGGCAAGGCCTTGAGGGCGTGCGCCATGAACCGTGATGCAGCCGCATGCATGGGCATCAACGTGAAATGGATGGTGACCCTCAGCTTCGGAATGAGCGCGGCGATCGGGGCGGTTGCCGGGATGATCATCACCCCCATGACCTTGATGGAATATGACCGGGGGGCGGTGCTCGGAATCAAAGGCTTTTCGGCTGCGGTCGTTGGGGGGGTCGGGAATTCCCTCGGGGCCATGGCGGCAGGGCTGATCATCGGCATCGTCGAGTCCTTTGGCGCCGGGTTCGTTTCCTCTGGGTACAAGGATGCGTTCGGATTTTTGATCATGCTCCTGGTTCTGTTCATCAGGCCGAGCGGCCTGCTGGGCAAGTACGAAGTGGAATAGATGACGAAAAGACAAACCACATTGCTGGGGCTTCTCGGCGTGGCGATCGTTCTGTTTCCCTCGCTCTCGGGAAACGCTTATTTCCTGACCGTGATGATTTTCGTGGGGATCCACGTGCTTGTGGCCCTAGGGTTGACCATGCTCATGGGATTCGCGGGGCAGCTTTCTCTTTGCCAGGCCGCTTTCTACGGTCTCGGTGCTTACGGGACCGCGGTTTTCTCCGTCAAGGCGGGTCTTCCAGCTCTCTTGTCCATTCCCTTGGCGGTCGGCCTCGCGTGTGGTGTGGCGCTCATCCTCGGCATCCCGGCGTTGAAGCTGAAAGGACACTACCTGGCCATGGCGACTCTGGGGTTTGGAGAAATCGTGAACATTGTCTTCAAGGAATGGGGAAGCATGACCGGCGGCCCTTCCGGATTTGTGGGGATCCCGAAACTCAGCCTGGGTCCTTTCATGGTGAATAGCGATCTGCGTTTTTACATCCTCGTGTGGGTGAGCGTCCTTGCGGCGGTCGCGTTCCTGAGCAATCTCGTCAATTCCAGGGTCGGCAGAGGTCTTCAGGCCCTCAAGAGGAGCGAAGATGCCGCAGCCATGATGGGCGTGCCTGTGGCGCGCTACAAAATCAAGGTCTTCGTTCTCTCGGCGGCGCTGGCTTCCTTTGGGGGAGCTCTATACGCTCACTATGTCACCGTGATCAGTCCCGAAACCTTCGACGTCTTTTTTTCGGTCGTTCTCGTGACCATGGTGGTGGCAGGGGGGCTGTCCTCCGTCTGGGGTGGGGTCATCGGCGCATCTATTTTCACTCTCCTTCCGAACGTCTTGCAAGCCTTTGAGGACTACAGCATCGTCATCTACGGGGCGATTCTCCTTTTCATTTTAATGTTCATGCCGCAGGGGCTTGCGGGGCTGATGGCCGCAATCGAGAAGAAGGGCAAGGGATTTTTTGGAGGACGTTGAAAAGGTAGAATTGATGGATGCGGTCGAATATCTCCTGGACATACGAAACCTGACCAAGCGGTTCGGCGGACTCACGGCGGTGAGAGGGCTTTCCTTCAAGGTCGGGAAGGGACAGATCAAGGCGATCATCGGACCCAATGGGGCGGGCAAGACGACGGTGTTCAACATGGTTTCAGGTCTTCTCAAGCCCTCGGAAGGACAAAGGCTGTTCAAAGGGCTGTCTATCGAAGGGCTCATGCCTCATGAGATAGCCGCCCTCGGGATATCGAGGACTTTCCAGAATGTGCTCATCTTCGATAACCTCACGGTTTTTCAGAATGTGATGGTCGGGAGACATACCCGTTCCAGGGGAGAGTTCTTCTATTCTGGAATCGGTGTGCTGGGTTCGCGACGGGAAGAAGGGAAGATCCAGGAAAAAGCCTACGCTTTTCTCGAACTGGTCGGGCTTACCAAGAAAGCCTTTGAGATGGCAGGGAATCTGCCCTTCGGGGAACAGCGGCTCCTGGAGATCGCGAGAGCCATGGCTACCGAACCGGATCTCCTCCTCCTCGACGAACCTGCGGCAGGACTCAACGAGATGGAGACGCAGAAACTGGCCGGGCTCATCAGAGCCATTCAAAGCCTGGGGGTTACGATTCTTCTGGTCGAGCACGACATGAACCTTGTGATGGACATCTCCGAAACCATCGTGGTTCTCAACTACGGCGAAGTGATCGCGGAAGGGACCCCAAGCGAGATTCAGCAGCATCCGGCGGTCATCGAAGCCTACCTGGGGGGAGGAGACTATGCCTGAGGCGATGCTGGATGCCCACGAACTGGATACGTACTACGGGCCCATTCAGGCTCTGAGGCGGGTTTCCGTGAAGGCAGAGATCGGGCGTTTTGTGAGTATCATCGGTGCAAACGGCGCCGGTAAGTCGACGTTTCTGAAAACGATCGTCGGCCTGGTCAAACCCCAATCGGGCCGGATCATGATTGACGGCAAAGAAATCACGCGATTTTCGGCCCACAAGATCATCAAGCAGGGAGTGGCCCTTGTGCTCGAGAGGAGACAGCTCTTCGGCCCCCTTTCGGTCTTGGACAACCTGATCCTGGGGGCCTATCGTTTCTCGGGCAAGGAAAGGAAAAGCCGGTTGCAGGAAAATCTGGACAAAGTCTTCGATCTATTCGCGATCCTTCGCGAACGATCCGGGCAAAAGGCGGGCACCTTGAGCGGAGGAGAACAGCAGATGGTGGCCATCGGACGGGCATTGATGGCAAGACCGAGGCTGCTTCTTTTAGATGAGCCGTCCCTCGGATTGGCACCTCTTTTTGTCAGCGAGATTTTCAAGACCCTCACTGAACTGAACAAGGGGGGCATCACCATGGTTTTGGTCGAGCAGAATGCCCGCCTGGCTTTGGAGATTTCGGACTATGGGTATGTTCTCGATACGGGAAAAGTGGCGAC
>JALOPA010000271.1 GCA_025454125.1 Thermodesulfobacteriota bacterium | reverse complement strand
TCTGCGGTCAGGACTCCTCGTGGAAAAAACCACTCCCTCTTTCAACTCGAGGTGTCCCGGTTCCTCATCGAGAAAGGCCGCTGCACAGGCCACGATCATGGATCTGATTTCTTTCGCAGCCCTGGCAATAGCGCTGAGGCAATGGACGGACCCCCGGCTGGAGACCGGCCCCATGCCTGCCATATCGGAGGTGACGGGCTTGACGACCACATCATCGAGCTTGCATCCGAGGATCTCCGCTACAGCGATCGCGTTGGATCTCTCCGCCCCCTGCCCGATTTCTGTACGGTCGCTGTAGACTTCTACAAGCCCATCCGGAGTCAGGCGGATGCGCGCCTGCACCATGCCGCTGTACCTTTCATTGGGAGCAGCAACTCCTGCTGGCTCCACGACAAAGGCGATTCCCACACCGATGCACCGGCCCCGCTGCCTTCCCTCTTCTTGAAGTTTTCTCCATTTGTCAACCTCGGCTAACTGTACCGCCCTGTCCAAGAGGGCGATGTAATTCCCGCTGTCGTAGACCAGGCCGCTGATCTGCCGGTAGGGAAACTCCTCCGCCCTGATAAAATTCAACCGCCTGATTTCTGCAGGATCCACGCGGCACTCCTGGGCCACGCGATCCATGATCCGCTCCATGAATTTGATGCCTTTGTCTTTTCCATAGCCCCGGTAGGCGCCGTAGTGGGATTTGTTTGTCACAACGCCCAGCGCATCGATTCGCACGCCTTTGAGCCGATAGGCGTTGGGAACAGAGGCGCAGGCGGCATGGATGCTCGGGCCGGCAAAATCACGGTGAGAGACTTCCACCCCCAGGTCCTGGATGAATCGGGCCTTTACCCCCAGAATTCGGCCGTCCTTCTGAAAGGCCGCTTCACCGTCCCAGAATACATCCCTCTGATGAGGCCCTGAGAGGATGAACTCCCTTGTGCTTTCAATCCACTTCACCGGCCTTTGAATCTTCATGGCGGCAAAGCAGACGACAGAGCTCTTCCAGCTGTTGATCTTGTTCCCGAAGGCACCCCCGATATCGCTTGCCACCACACGCACCTGATTCAAGGGGACTCGCAGCACGTGGGAGATCCCGTATTGGGCGCGAAAAGGGCACTGGTAGGTGCCCCAGGCGTTCAAGGTCTGTGACAGCGGGTCATAGGCGGCTAGGCAGCCCCTTGCCTCAATGGGAAAACCGGAGCACCGCGCTTCCCTCCAGACGACAGTCACCGTGCGGTCCGCCTCAGCAAAAGCCTGGTCCACCCGCCCATAATTAAAGGTCCCCTGCATTTGGATGTTGTCTCCCCAATCTTCATAGAGCAGGGGGGCTCCCTTCTTCATCGCCTCCGTTGCGTCGAGAACATGAGGAAGCGGCTCGTATTCAACGCCCAAACGATGGGCTGCCTCGATTGCCGCGGCAGGATGATCGGCGATCACTGCGGCGACGGGCTCCCCGTGGAATCGGGCCTTTCCAACAGCCAGCGGATAAACCGTAGGGCTTCTCCACGTCCACCCCTTCCTGGCAAAATCAGCGTTCGGCGGCAGGGGGTTTGTTTTTTTCACCATCTCTTCGCCGGTGATCACCGTGAGGACCCCTGGGGTTCTCAGCGCGCTTTCGCAGTCGATATTTCTGATGCGCGCATGGGCATGGGGGCTGCCCACAAACACGCAATGGGCCATGAGGGGAAGCTCCATATTGTCAATGAAGAGCCCTCTGCCCGAAAGAATGCGCCTCTCCCGCGCGATCATGCTTCGTCCCCCACGACTGCGCCCTCAATCAACGAATGCCCTCAGGAGATTTGAGAATAGGGGATATCGAAGAGTCGTGTCAAGCATCGGAGGCATTTCCTAAGGAAAAATCTGGACATCAAGCCCGCAAGGGGATAACTTTTTGGCTTTGAAAAAACAGAAGGATTTCTCGTGAGGACTCCGCTTGCCCTCCAATGAGTGGAACATGACTTTTTCTAAAAGACGCGACCAGATCAGCAGTCTCTTCTGGCTCTTCGTAGGCCTGGGATTCGCTTCGGGCGGCATGCATTACGGGTTCGGCTCATGGCGGGAGCCGGGGGCCGGGTTTCTACCCCTTCTCTTCGGGGTGCTTCTGGCTTTCATGTCCCTCCTCCTCTTCATTGCCAAACTGAAGTCCACCTCTGAGACCGGGGCAAATCCCTTTTGGCTCCAAGGGGGCAGCTGGGCCACCATTCTACTCACCTTTCTCTCCCTGGTGGCGTACATGGCGCTTCTCAAGCCGGCCGGTTTCATTGTAACCACCTTTTTGTTCATCCTCTTTCTCATGAAGGGAATCAGCAGTAAAAGCTGGAGAGCTTCTTTGATCATGGCCTTTTCCTTTTCCCTTCTGGGATACGGGCTTTTCTCCCTCCTTCTGGGAGTTCTGCTGCCCACGGGTACGCTTTATGGATCCGCTCTCGGGTATCTTGTCAGGGTTTAGCACCGCTCTGACTTTCAACAACCTGTTCAATTGCCTGCTGGGATGTTTCCTTGGATCCCTTACCGGCATATTGCCGGGATTCGGGCCGGCTGCCGCAGTCGCGCTCCTGCTTCCGATGACCCTTTACCTTTCCCCTTCCGCCGCCCTGATCATGCTGGCCGGGATCTATTACGGCGCCATGTACGGAGGATCCTCCACCTCGATCCTGATCAATATACCCGGCGAAGCGGCCTCGGTGGTGACCTGCTTTGACGGATATAAAATGGCTTTGCAGGGAAGGGCCGGCCCGGCGCTCGGAATTGCCGCGTTCGGATCCTTCATTGCGGGGACCCTCTCCATTCTCGGACTCATGTTCGTGGCACCCCCTCTCGCCAAGTTCGCCCTGAACTTCACCTCCACCGAATACGTGGCTATCATCTTCTTCGGCATGACCCTCCTTTGCTTCATGGGCTCGGGCTCCCGCCTCAAGGCTTTCATGATGGCTTCACTCGGGATTTTGCTGGGCACGGTGGGAACCGATCCTGTGGTGAGCCGAGACCGGTTCACCTTTGGGTTTGACTTTCTCATGGACGGCGTGGGTCTGATCCCGGTCATCATGGGTCTCTTCGGCATCGGCGAGGTGCTCGTCAACCTTGAGCAGAAGCAGCTCTCCCCCCTCATCGGCAAGATAAAGAACCTGCTCCCGAGCCGGGCCGACTGGGCGGCCTCGGCATGGCCCATGGTCCGCGGAACGGTGATCGGGTTCTTCTACGGCATTCTTCCGGGCGGCAACGCCATCATCTCCTCCATCCTCTCTTATGGCGTGGAGAGGCGGGTTTCCAAACACCCTGAAAGGTTCGGCACCGGGACCATCGAGGGGGTGGCAGGCCCCGAAGCGTGTAACAATGCCACAGCCACCTCCGCCTTTATTCCCCTCCTGACCCTCGGTATCCCGACGAACGCGGTGATGGCGATCATGCTCGCAGCCCTCATGATTCATGAAGTCACGCCCGGCCCGCTCCTTATCGCGAAGCGTCCGGATATTTTCTGGGGGGTCATTGCCAGCATGTACATCGGAAACGTGATCCTCCTTGCCCTGAATCTTCCTTTGATCGGCCTCTGGGTCAGGCTCCTCCGAGTGCCCTACGCCTACCTCTTCTCGGCAATCCTTCTCTTCTGCCTCGTCGGCGCCTATGCGATCAAAGGGTTGATCTCGGACATCGGCATCATGATCTTTTTCGGCGGTCTGGGGTTTCTCATGCGCAAGTTTGACTATGAACCGGCACCCCTTGTGCTGGCCTACATTCTCGGTCCTCTTTTTGAGGACAACCTGCGCAGGTCCCTGAATATCTCAGGGGGTGATTTCGGGCTCTTCCTCACACGTCCGATTTCCCTGGTCTTCATCCTTATGAGCGCCACCCTGATCGCTTATCCTTCTGTCGCGAGGATCTTCAGAAGAAAGGCTAAGGAACCCGAGGAGTCCCAAGGGCTGAAGGGGCCGGCTCATGACTGATTTCCGCGCACGACTGGGGGTCATTGTCCTTTCCACCAGCCTGACGGTGGAAAACGAATTCCGCCGTATGATCCCTTGCGACGTTTCCTTCCACGTGGCACGGTGCTTGATACCGGATACGGCCACGAGCGAAAGGGAGAAGGAAGAGCAGTTTCTCAAAATCGAACAGAACGTTGTGGATGCGGCGACGCAGGTGGCCATGGTCCGGCCCGATCTCATTCTCTTTGCGTGCACCATCGGCAGCATGTTGGGACAACCGGGCCAGGATGTCGCCATCTCCGAGCGGATCACAACGGCGACGGGTGTTCCCTCCATCACTACGGGAACCGCGGTCCTGGACGCCTTGAGAAGCCTTGGCCTCAGGAGAATCATCCTGATCAGCCCCTATCCCGAGGGCATGGGGACGAGGGAAAAGCACTACCTTGAAGCGAGTTTACCGGGTATTTCCGTGGTGTCCATGAAGAACCTGGGGGTGATCGGTTCTTACGAAAAAAACCTGCTACCGCCCTTGTCTGCATATCGAACAGCCAAAGAGACCGTGACTCCTGTTGCAGACGGGATCTTCATCAGTTGCACGGCGTGGCGGACAATGGAAATCATTGAACCACTGGAAACCGAGCTTGGCGTCCCGGTCGTCACAAGCACTCAGGCCAGCCTGTGGGCCTGCCTGCGTCGTTGCGGTATCCGCGACGCCCTTCCCTTCGG
>JALOPA010000270.1 GCA_025454125.1 Thermodesulfobacteriota bacterium | reverse complement strand
GATGAACTCGTAAAAAGCCCTCCAAGCCGTCACCCCGGCGAAAGCCGGGGTCCAGAAGTCCTTGAAAAAACTGGATTCCGGCCTCCGCCGGAATGACAGAAGACAGCATTTTTCGACTTTTTGCGACGCCGTCAAAGTTGGGCAGTCGCAACTTCCTTGTCCCGTGAATCTAGAACCGGCGATTAATGCGAGGATCGGCAGGAGTTTGCGGTATTCAGGGCGACCATGATGATCGACGAAGACGGTGACAAGGCCCTCTCACCGTGCAGGCAGATGTTTTTTGCCTTCACCGTCCTGGCTGTCCTCCTGCTCGGCGTCTACGGAAATTCCTTCCACAACTCGTGGCACTTCGATGATGCGGCCAACATCACCAACAACACGACCGTTCACATCAAGGCGTTATCCTGGAATGAAACCAAGCGCCTTCTTCTGTCAGGACACTTGAACGCCGATGCCTCTGCCCGGCCGCTGGCCTACCTGAGCTTCGGCTTCAACTACTTTTTTGGTGAACTGGAGCCCTATGGTTACCACCTCGTGAACCTGGCGGTTCACTTTGTTGCTTCTCTTTTCCTTTTTCTCTTCATACGCACTGCCGCAGGCCTTGAACTCCAAAACGAAAGACGGGACCCCCGCGTTTATCATGTGGCCCTGCTGGCTTCAGTTCTGTGGGCAATCCATCCCATACAGACCCAGGCTGTGACTTATATCGTCCAGAGGATGACTTCTCTAGCCGGCATGTTCACCATCATGAGCCTTTACTTTTACCTGAAGGCTAGAGTCACGCTTTCCAGCGCAAGGGCTGCTGTTTTCTTTGCAGCTTGTTTCCTGGCCTTTGTCCTGGCCCTGGGTTCCAAGGAGAATGCTCTCCTGATTCCCTTGAGCATAGGGCTCTGCGAAGTCGTTCTTATAAAGGGATCTCCCTCCTGGCCCCCGGCGAAAAAATGGGGACTCTTCATTGCCGTCATCGGGACAGCGGCCGTGCTTGGATTCCTATGGATAGCTCTCACAAAAGGGGACGTCTTGCCGGCCCTGCTCGCGGGTTATGACCTCCGCCCCTTTACTTTGTGGCAAAGGCTTCTTACAGAAAGCAGAGTGGTTCTCTTCTATGTTTCCCTTCTTCTTTATCCAATGCCTGATCGACTGAGTCTCGTTCACGGTTTTCAGATCTCCACCTCCCTGTTGAACCCCGTATCCACCCTGTTTTCTGTTCTCTCCATCCTGGGAATCATGGGCCTGCTGGTTGTGGTGGCAAAAAGATATCCTCTGATTTCATTTTGTTTTCTTTTTTTCTTTGTGAATCATTTGATGGAATCCTCTGTTCTCCCTCTTGAGCTGGTCTATGAACACCGGAACTATGTCCCTTCCATGCTTTTCTTTGTGCCTTTTGCCATGGGGTTCTGTGCTCTCCTGGTGAGATTTGAGGCGAAGAGAGCAATGAGACTGGCGTTGTTTTTTTTCGGAGCCTTTGTGCTCATGGGTTTCGCCCATGCTACTTACGAGAGGAATGGCGCTTGGAAGACTCCTGAAACCCTTTGGTTGGATGCGATCAGGAAAGCGCCGGCAGAATCAAGGGTGCGCCATAACCTGGGGGCCCTGTATCAAGGCCGAGGTCAACTCCAAAAGGCGAAGGAGGAATACGAAAGGGCGCTGACACTGAACAACTATGCTCGAAAGGCGGAAGAGGCGGCGACCTATTTCAACCTTGGAAACCTTCAGCGCCACCTGGGGAATCCCGCCCAGGCGGAGGTTTTCTATCAAAAGGCTATCCAGGTTGATCCCAACTGCTATCCTGCTCTCAACAGCCTCGCTGTTCTCTATGAGAGTGAGGGGAAAGAAGACGCCGTATTGCCTCTTCTCACAACAGCGCTGAAAGCAGCGCCTCAAAGCTCAAATACCAATTACAACCTCGGGCTCTTCTATTTGAGGAAGGGAGAACTCGACAAGGCGGTTAATCACTTGGAAGCCGCTCGAGAGGATATGGGAATTCGGCATGCCGTCCAGGTTTCTTTGGCGGTAGCCTACAAGCAGATGGGACGCCGAGGAAAAGCCTATGTGGTCCTGGAACAGGCTCTCGCCACAGACCCAAAAGATGTTGTTCCACGGCTTCATCTCATAGAACTCTATCAATCGGCCGGTCTGGGAGAAAAAACTTTGGCGCAGGGGAGAAGCCTCCTGCACGTCCTGCTCAAGGATGAAGCTCTTTTCTATAACACGCTGGATTTTGTCCTCGAAAAGGGGCGTTCAAGAGAGGTCAGCCTTTCCTCAGAGGCGATCATTTCGGTCTTGTACGAGGCCATGAGCGAGAGAGGGGCTGCTTTCAACAGCCAGCTGGTTTATCTGAAAAAACTATTGGATAAAGATAGCAAGATTGAGTAAAATTGATGACCGGGCTATAAGAATGATTTCCGTCATCCTTCCTACCTACAACGAAGCAGAGAACGTCAAAAAGATCATTCCCGCTATCACAACGGTTTTTCGGGAAAGGGCGCTGGACGGGGAGGTGATTGTAGTCGATGATGATTCACCGGATGGCACTGCAGGGATTGCCGTGAGCCTCGCGGATTCCTATCCGGTTAGGGTCCACGTGCGCAAGAGCGACAGGGGCCTGTCAAGAGCAGTCATCGAAGGCTTCAGCTTGTCTCAGGGAGATGTCTGCGTGGTCATGGACGCGGATTTGAGCCATCCGGTAGAAAAAATAGCGGACATGGTGCGCCCCATCCTTGAAGGGAAATGCGACGTCACCGTGGGAAGCCGATATGTGGTTGGGGGTGGAGCCCACAATTGGCCTTTGGTCAGAAAAGTTATCAGCAAGGGAGCCGGGCTCCTTGCCAAAGGGGTCACCGCTCTTTCTGACCCGACGAGCGGATTCATGGCAGTGCGAAAAAGCATCTTGAAAGGTGTGAAGCTCGATCCCCTGGGCTGGAAAATTGTTCTGGAAGTGGTGGTGAAGACGCGGGCCAGGGTCATGGATGTTCCCATTGTTTTTGCGGATCGAGAACAGGGGGAAAGCAAGCTCGGGGTCAAGGCCCAAGTAGACTATCTGCGCCACCTGGGACGCCTCTATGCGTTCCGCTACCCTCTGTTTATAGAGTTCCTGAAATTCTGTCTTGTGGGTTTGACCGGCCTCGTGGTGGATACCACGGTCCTTGTTTCCCTGGTGGATTACGCCTCAATGGACCCGCGAGCTGCAGCTGTCTTTGCATTTGCTGCAGCTGTCTCCTGGAATTATCTGTTCAATCGCTTGTGGGCGTTTGAATCGGGACGATCGTCCTCCATAGGCCGCAGCTACGTCTTTTTCGTTTCCATATGCCTCGGCGGTTTGGCTGTCCGGATCGGGGTGATGCATCTTCTGATCGAGTACGCCGGCATGGGAGAGAAACCATGGTACATCCTGGCCAGTTTCGTGGGCATTGGGGCGGCAACGGTTTTCAATTTTCTGGGGAGCCGGTATGTGGCCTTTAGAAGAAGAAGGTAAGAAGCTAAGAAGACGAGAAGATAAAAAGGTGAGAAGAGGGGTTTGCCTTGAAGCTCGACATCGTCATACCCATCTACAATGAGGAAGAGAATCTCGGGGAACTGAACCGCCGTCTAACCGAGGTGTGTGGCCGAATCGAGGGTTGTGACTGGCAAGTAATCTATGTGAACGACGGGAGCAAGGATCGTTCCCTTTCCATGATGCTGGAGCAGCAACGGCTGGACTCCCGGTTCACTGTCCTGGAGCTTTCGCGAAACTTCGGCCATCAGGCGGCGATCACCGCGGGGCTGATGCACACCCATGGGGATGCCGTGGTCTTCATGGACGGCGATCTTCAGGATCCCCCTGAGGTGATCCCCGATCTTATCGAGTGCTGGAAGAAGGGCGTTCAAGTCGTCCGGGCCCAGCGTCGGAGCCGCAAGGAAAGCGGATTGAGGAGACTCGGGTTTGAGGCCTTTCACAAAGCCTTTGCGTGGATCAGCGATTTTCCAATCCCGTCCCAAACCGGGATCTTCGGCTTGGTGGGCAGGCAGGCGCTGGGAGAGCTAAAGAAACTAACAGAAAAGAATCGATTTTTCCCAGGCCTCAGAAGCTGGGTCGGTTTCGAGCAGGGCATTGTCTATTACGATCGACAAGAGCGGGCAGGAGGCGAACCCAAGCAATCCTTCAAACGCCTGATAAAATACGCCCTGGACGCAATCTTCAGCTTTTCCTATAAACCACTGAAAATGATGACTGGAATGGGTATCTTCATCAGTACCATTGGCTTCGCTCTGGCATCTTTCTTCATCATGAGAAGGCTTCTCGGCATTGAGATCGCTCAAACCGGTTTTACGACCCTTGTGACTCTTGTTCTTTTCCTCGGCGGAATTCAATTGATTGCGATCGGATTGCTTGGGGAATACCTGGCCCGAATCTATGATGAGGTGAAGCAGCGTCCCCTCTACATTGTGAAAAAGGGGTATGGGATCGCCCGAGAGCAAACGGACGAAAGCCAAGCCTGCCTCCCCGCCATAAACACGGCGGGCAAAAAGGACGGCAGGTAAAAGCGAAGAGCGTAGAGCAAGAATAACACCGAAGACCTGAGCCCGATGATTCACACGACCTCAACACCATGAGCTTGACCATCTCAAAAATCCCTGCCGCCTTTATCCTCACCCTTCTTTCCC
>JALOPA010000269.1 GCA_025454125.1 Thermodesulfobacteriota bacterium | reverse complement strand
CCCTCCCATTCTGTTTCATCCCCCCTCCCCTTGCGGGAGGGGATAAAGGGGAGGGGGAATATGCTCAAGCACGAACTCGACACTCTCGGCTTCTACCTCTCCATCCACCCCCTGGACCGTTACAGAGACACATTAAGAGGATTGCATTACGTGAAGGCCCGCGATCTTCATCGCCATGTGGGTGAGCACGTCACCACCATCGGCTGGCTGGTCACAGGCAAGACCGTGCAAACCAAGGACGGCGACCCCATGAAGTTCGTCTCCTTCGAGGACACCACAGGCATTTATGAGGCCGTATTGTTTCCGAAAGTGTACCACCGGTTCTGCCACATGCTGAACGAGATGCGGCCCTATCTTCTGAAAGGAAAGGTGGAGCAGGATTTCACGGCCGTCACCCTCACCGTTCACTGGATCGAGTTCTTAGATAGATTTCATGAGGGGAACCAACTTCCGCCGCGATTCAAAACGGCTCTGCCTCGCCCCTGACCCTTCTCGTAAAAGGGGGATTCAGTATCTGCGACAAATTGCCCTGTGCTCCAAACTATCACAAACAATTTGACTTGAGCTCCATGTTGTCATATGATTTCAACTCATGAAAGCCCCAGAAAGTGTAAAAAGGATCCATCAACTTCATTTACCCAAAAGCCGTTCAGCCTTTTTGTGGGGCCCACGAAAAACAGGCAAGACAACCTTGCTGAAACAGCAGTTCCCTGGAGCCTTTTGGATCGACTTGCTCGATTTCGATCTGTTCCTGACTTTAAGCCAAAAGCCGACTCGCCTCCGTCAGATCCTCGAAGCACAACCCTGCAGAACAGTGGTCATTGACGAAGTTCAGAAGGTCCCACAGCTTATGGATGAAATCCACTGGCTGATTGAAAACAAGGGCTATCAGTTTATTCTGTCCGGATCGAGCGCGCGGAAATTCAAAAGAGGAAAGGGGAACCTTCTAGGAGGCAGAGCCTGGCGATTCCTTCTCTTCCCCCTCGTGACAAAGGAAGTGGAAAGGTTGAATTTGGACAGGGCGCTTTTTTCGGGCCTTCTTCCTGCCCACTATCTTTCGCCGGACCCTGAAATGGATTTAAAGGCTTATATCCAAGACTATCTCAAGGAGGAAATCCAGGCCGAAGCTCTCACGCGCAATTTGCCGGCTTTTTCGAAATTCCTGTTCTCCGCCGCTCTGACGAATGGAATGCTCTTGAACTACTCGAATGCTGCGAGGGATGCGGGGGTATCAGTAAAAACGATTCGGGAGTATTACCAGATCCTCGATGACACCCTGATCGGGAGGCAACTTCCGCCCTGGAAAAAAGGAAAGAAACGCCGGCTCATAGAAACATCAAAGTTTTTCTTTTTTGACACGGGAATCGTAACTGCCCTGTTGAATTATAAGTCTCTCACGCCGGGCACCAGAGAATACGGCAGAGCCTTTGAACAGTTCATTCTTCAGGAGTGCTGGGCCTACAGCCATTACAGCAAGACCGACTTCCCCATCGTTTTCTGGAGAACGGCGAGCGGGGCGGAAGTGGATCTTATCCTGGGTGATGCCGATGCGGCGATTGAAATCAAATCCTCTGAAAACGTCGGGGACAGGCCAAAGGGCCTCCATCTCTTTCTAGAAGAGAACAAATGCCGGAGGGCTTTCATCGTTTCAAAAGAACCCTTGCCAAGAAAGCTGGATTCCAACATCACCGTTCTTCCGTGGAAAGCTTTCTGCGATATGCTCTGGGCTGGTGAAATTATTTAGAGATTCCTTCCGCGACTTCAAATCCGCTATCACCCTGACCGTCCACGGGATCGAGTTCCTGGACAGAACCAGTCAGGGGAGTTGAATACCGCTAGTGAACCGGTTGTATTCATTTTAGAATCTGCACATCATAGGCGAGTATTGTGTGTCGGTCTGCCTGGATCTGTGCTCCCCCGAGATCTCTCACCCGTGAAGACTTGACATCATCGCCTGAATTGCATACCACGCCGTTAAAAAGCGGCGCAAAATGACGACGAACCATGTCACTAAATTCAACCGCATTCTCGCCCCTCCCAAGCAGAGCTTTTTTCTGTTGGGCCCCCGAGGCTCCGGAAAGCGCACCTGGCTGCGGTCGGCCTACCGCGATGCCCATGTGATCGACCTGCTCTCCGAGGAAAAGTACCAGCAGCTGCTGGCCCGCCCCGCTCTTTTTGCCGACGAAATGAGGGCGCTGAAATCAGGCGGATGGGTGGTGGTTGTCAAGGATCACATTTATTCCCCCCTTGCGGAATCACATTAATTGGCCCCTTTTGACGTAGAGGGGTTTGAGGTTTTGGGTTTGAGTTTCTTTCGATACGATTCTCCTTCCATGATGAGATGGTGTGCGTGATGACTGAGACGGTCTAGGGCCGAGTTGGCCATGACCGGGTCTGGGAAAAGTGAGATCCAGTCCTGGGGAGGGCGGTTGCTGGTAATCACCACGGAAGAGTTGAGGTGACGTTCCGAGATGATTTCGTAGAAGTCTTCCGCCTGCGCCTGGGTCATGGCAGCGAGCCCAAAGTCATCAATGATGAGCAGATCGGGGTGAAGGTACTTCTTGGTTCGTTTCTCCCATGAGTGATCAGCCCTCCCAGCCAGGAGGAAGCGAAACAGTTTGACCGCTTTTGTGAAAAGAACATGATAGCCCTTGCGGCATGCCTGGTGACCGAGGGCTTGGGCGATATGACTCTTGCCCGTGCCTGCGGGGCCGTAGAGCAGGACATGCTCTCCCTTTTCCACAAAGGCGCAGGTGCAAAGATCCCGGATGAGCTTGTGGTTGACTTTGGGGTTGAAGGAGAAGTCAAACCCCTCGATGGTTTTTTCCTCCTCGAAAGAGGCTCGACTGAGGCGAAGAGAGAGTTTCTTGCTTTCCCTTCTTTCGATTTCGTCCTGAACAAGGAGATTGAGGAAGTCGAGATAGCCCAGAGAGGAGCTTTGCGCTTGTTGGAGCCGGACATCGAGGGTTTCCATGAAACCGCCGAGACGTAGGGTCTTGAGCTGGCCCTGCAACTGATGATCGAAGTTCATGCGAGTACCTCCTTTTCCGGGATGAAGTAGGAGGGATCACGCAAGAAACGCATTCCGAGCAAGCTGAGTTGGGCGGCGGTAGGCTTTGCATCGGAGACTTCATCGAGCCCTCTTTCAAGGATGCGCTTAATGGCCCGGTAGTGGAGGTTGTCATAGAAGAGCGACCTTTGAGATGCCGCCTCCATGCGCTCGTTGCCGTATTTATCCGCCAGTCGGATGATGGCCTGTGCTTTACGCAGATTGCGCATGGCGTTTTCGGCAAGGATCTTCCGAACCAGGATCTGGGTTTGAGGACCCACTTCAGCAGCCCTCTTTCTGCAGTAGGAGGGAGCAGGCATTAGATAGGCCAGTTTCTCCGGAGGGTAGTCTGAGGGGTCTGTGACCCAGGTTCCGGGGCGTTGCGCTCTTTGATGGAGCTTGATTTGCTCGGAGGCAAGGAAGATCCTCACCACCCGATCATCCCCTCGTACCCAGACGTCTTGTCCGATGAATCGGGTGGGGAGAGAGTAATAGGAGTGCTCAAACACCACATGATGATCAGGGTGAACCGTGCAAAGCTTCCATTGCGGGCATTGAAAGCGCTCCGGAGGCAAAGGCCGCAGGTGAGGCAACTCTTCTTTCAGGAACACTTCGTAAGGCTTCCTCTTGGTAGTGCCATGGAGCTCCATCCCGATCTCCTCCTTGCACCACTTCAAGGCCCGTTCATTGGCCTCGTCCACATCGCGAAAGCTGCGACCGGCCAGAAGATGCCTGCGCATGATACCGACGTTTCGCTCCACCTTGCCCTTGAGCTTGGGAGAAGCAACCTTGGCCGGATCAGCCACAAAGCCATAATGCCTCTCCAACTCCGCATAGGCCCGATTCAGCGTAGGGTCGTAAATGTCAGGCTTGACCACCCCGGCCTTGATGTTGTCCAGAACCACCGAAGTCGGTACTCCACCGAAAAACTCAAAGGCCCTGATGTGACAGTCGATCCAGGTCGGGATATCCTGCCGGAAGACAAAGCGCACAAATCGATGGCGGCTGTAAGAAAGGCTCATGATGAAGGCCCAAGCACGCCGATTTTTCCCGCTCACAGGATCCACCATCAACCCAGCATAACCAAAATCCGCTTGCCCCTGGCTGCCGGGCTCAACCTCCAATCGCACGCAGACCGGCGGCCCCCCAAACTGAAAGTGAGCCCGAAGGTATCGCTTCACCGTAGGGTAGCTCACCCCAATATCCGCTCTCTCCCTCAGCAGGCGCCAGACCTGCTTGGCCGTCATATGCTCGGCCTTGATCACCTCACCCATCCACTCCCGGTGAGAGAAAAGAACGTCTTGGGCCGGCCTCTCCCGCAAGAGCGAGGAGCTCGTCATCTCCTTGAATCTGGAAACCAGCGCTGCTTCATCCGGAAAGGGGCTGCTCCGGGTAATACCCGCCTTCTGGGCAAGCTGGATGTACTTGCGAACGGTTTTACGGTCAAAACCCAGGGATCTCGAAATAGCCTTCAATCCGGCTCCCTGGTGCCACTGATAAACAACCTCCACGATCTCGTTCATTGTGACCTCCCTTCTTGCCATCGGCTCCCTCCCAAAGGATTTGTTCTCCGGGAGATACACCGATGAAATCCTCT
>JALOPA010000268.1 GCA_025454125.1 Thermodesulfobacteriota bacterium | reverse complement strand
AGAATGAACTCCATGACCGCGGCCCTGGCGGCCCGCACCTTCTCGTTTTCCGTTTCGATCTCCATGCCCTCGGCAACGGTCGTGGCGCAGGAAATGGAGAGCTTGGGCGGACCCGGCTTCACATCGACCAGGCACATGCGGCAGTTCCCGCTGATGGGAAGGTGGGGATGGTAGCAGAAGTGGGGAATGTAGATGCCGTTTGAAAGAGCGGCGTCCAGGATCGTGATCCCCTCTGCAACCTCCAGTTCGCGACCGTTGATCTTGATTTTCGGCATAGGTTGATTCGACTTCTCTTACGACAACCACTTGACCGGGTAAGGTTTTTCCTTCGGCCCTTTTTGGTTACGGATATAGTCTTCGAACTCCTGTCGAAATTTTCCAATAAAGCTGGTCACCGGCCCGACCGCGGCATCGGCCAGAGGGCAGATGGTGCGGCCGAACATGCCGTTGGCCAGAGAAACGAGCAGGTCCAGGTCTTCGATCTTGCCTTTTCCCTTCACGATGCGGCCTGTGATCTGGGCCATCCAGCCCGTGCCCTCGCGGCAGGGGGTGCACTGGCCGCAGGATTCATGGGCGTAAAAGTGGGTGAGCACGTGAAGGGTGGTGACCATGCAGGTCCCCTCGGCCATCACGATCACGGCCCCGCTTCCCAGCATGGACCCGGCAGCGGCCAGGGACTCGTAGTCGAGGTTCACCTTCTGGCACTCCGCGGCCGTGAGCACGGGAGTCGAACTTCCGCCCGGGATAACGGCCTTGAGCTTCATGCCGTTGAGCATGCCGCCGCAGTGCTTATCGATGAGCTCCATGAGCGGCACGCCCAGAGGGAGTTCAATCACCTGGGGCTTGTTCACGTGACCGGAAACGCAGAATAGCTTGGTGCCCGGGCTCTTTTCGGTTCCGAACTTCCGGTAAGCCTCGGGGCCGTTGGCGATGATGTAGGGAGTGGAAGCAATGCTTTCCACGTTGTTGACCGTCGTGGGCATGTCAAAGACGCCGCGCTGGGGAGGGAAGGGCGGCCGGATTCGAGGTTGTCCTTTTTTCCCCTCGATGCTGTTGATGAGGGCGGTTTCCTCTCCGCACACATAGGCTCCTGCGCCCGAGTGAACGTGAACGTCGAGGCGGAAATCGGTCCCAAGGGTTTTCTCCCCCAGGAGGCCTTTGGCATAGGCCTCTTCGATCGCCGCTTCCAGACGCCGCTGCGCTTCGGTGAACTCGCCACGGACATAAATGTAGGATTTGTGAGCCTGCATGGCCCAGCACGCGATGACGATCCCTTCGAGGAGCATGTGGGGATCGTAGCGCATGATGTCCCGGTCCTTGAACGTGCCCGGCTCTCCCTCGTCGGCGTTTACACAGAGGTACCTGGGCCGGTCGTCCTTGGGCATGAAGAGCCACTTTCGGCCTGTGGGGAATCCTGCACCGCCCCTGCCGCGCAGGCCGGCGTCGAGCACGGTTTGGGCCACAGCCTGGGGCTCCATGGTCAGGGCTTTCTTGGCCGCCTCGTATCCGCCGGACTGAAGATAGGTCTCCAGTTTGTGGGATTCGGGTTTTCCCCAGCTTCGGCTCAGAATTCTGTAGTCGTCATTCGCCATAGTCGTTCTGTCGCACCGGCTCGGACCTCAGGTCCAGCTCTTCAAGAGCTCGTCCACCTTGGACGGAGTGAGATCTTCATAATAGTCGTCGTTGACCTGCATCATGGGCGCGTTGCCGCAGGCGCCGAGGCACTCCACCTTCACCAGGGTGAAGCGGCCGTCCTTGGTCGTCTGGCCTTCGGCAAGGCCCAGCTTCTTGGAGAGGTAGGCGAAGAGATCCATGCCTCCCCGGAGCGCGCAGCAGATATTGGTGCAGACCTGGATGAAGTACTTCCCCACAGGCTGCTTGTTGTACATGGTGTAGAAGGTGGCGACTTCATACACACGGGTCGGGCTCACGCCCAGCAGCCCCGCCACGTATTCCATGGCTTGGGGGCTGACATAGCCGAATTCCCGCTGGGCGAGGTAAAGGGCAGGAAGCAGGGCGGCCTGTTTGGTCGCGTAGCGGCCGAAGATCCGTTCCAGTTCCTGCTTGGCTGTGGCTGAGAACTCCATCCCCATGTTATCGATCCATCTCCCCGCCGATCATGTTCACCGAGCCGTAGATGGGGACAATGTCCGCCACCATGTGGCCTTCCAGGATTTTGCCGAGAGCGGCCATGATCGCAAAACAGGGCGGCCTCACCCGGCACTTCACCGGCTTGTTGCCGCCGTCCGAAACGACATAAAAACCGATTTCCCCGTTTCCGCCTTCCGCATAACCATAAGCCTCGCCTTTGGGCGGGTGCACGTCGTCGTACACCAGACGGAAGTGGTTGATCATCCCTTCGATGGTGGTGTACACGGCCTGCTTGGCCGGGAAAATGAAGCGCGGATCTTCCACGTTCACCGGGCCTTTGGGGAGTTTTCCCAGGGCCTGCTCGATGATCCGCATGCTCTGCTCCATCTCGGCCATGCGCACTTTGTACCGGTCAAAGCAGTCCCCGTTTTCTCCCACCGGGATCTCGAACTCGACCTCGCCGTAAGCCGCGTAAGGATGGGCCTTGCGAACATCGTAAGCCACGCCCGTGGAGCGGAGAAAGGGGCCGGTGATGCCGTAGCTGATGGCGTCCTCCTGGCTGATCACCCCCACGTCCACGACGCGGTCGAGAAAGAGGCGGTTCTTGGTGAAGAGCCCGTCGATCTCTTTCAGAATCCGGCGGGTTTCCTTGATCGCCGCAAAGGACTGGGCTTCAAACCCTTCCGGAATATCCCACCGCATGCCGCCGACCCGGGTCCACGCATAGGTGACTCGGGCGCCCGTCACGCTCTCCATGAGGTCATAGTAAAGCTCTCTGGCCTTGACAAAGTAGAGGAACCCGCTGAAGGCGCCAAGCTCCATGACTGCGGCGCCGACGCAGGTCAGGTGGTCGGTGAGGCGGTTCATCTCGGAGAGGATCGTTCTCAGGTACTCGCAGCGGGGAGTGGGCTTGATGCCGCAGAGTTTTTCAACGGCCATGACATAGGCCACATTGTTGATCAGGGGAGAAACGTAATTGAGCCGGTCCGTGTAGGGGACGATCTGGTTCCAGCGGTGATCCTCGCACTCCTTCTCGAAGCCGCGGTGGAGGTACCCGGGTTCCACGTCGGCTGAGACCATGGTTTCCCCGTCCAGGAACACTTTGATCTGCGTGATGCCGTGCATGGCCGGATGGGAAGGCCCCATCATGACTTCGAGGTAATCGGTGTGCAGGTCTTTGTGGCTGTCAACGGTCATTGGGCGTCTTCCCTATGGTTTTTCCTCAAATCCCGGGCCGTGGCCGTGGGGCGTTTCATCCGCAGGTCTGCTGAATCTCCTCTCTTCGGAAGCGAGGAGCGGGATGCGCGGCTGGCGCTTGTCAATGGGGTAGTCCTTGCGCAAGGGGTGGCCCTCGAACTCCTCGTAGAGCAGCAGGTGCCGCTGATCCGGGCTGTCGGTGAAGTCGATGCCGTACATCTCGTGGCATTCCCGCTCGAACCAGTTTGCACCCTTCCAAAGCCCGCTCAAGGTGTGGATGGAAGGCTCTGCCTCCGGCACTCGCGACTTGATTCGGATGCGTTGGCCGGTGGTCATGTTCCGGAGGTGGACCACGACTTCGAACCGCGGCAGGCCTTCTTCCCTGGCGAGGTAGTCCACGGCGGTGAGATCCACGAAAAGGTCAAACCCCAGGGCCTTGCGCGCGAACTCCAGAACCGGGAACCAGGAATCGCGCTGGACGCGAACCGTGTCGTCTCCGGCCTGGCTGTGAGTCTCCTCGACGGCCTCGGAAAACCTTGCTTTGATCGCTTCGACTGCTTGGGTGCTCATCTCTGAATCGAAATCCGCCTCAAGGCATCAGGGCCTTGTACTTCGGGTGCGTCAGGTGCTCGTCAAGCTTTTCCTTCTGAATCAGATCCTGCAGCTTCATCAGCCCGTCCAGAACCATCTCCGGCCGGGGAGGGCACCCCGGGATGTACACGTCCACGGGAATGACCTTGTCCGTGCCCTGCACAGTCGCATAATTGTCGTAGAAACCGCCGGTGCAGGCGCAGGCTCCGAACGCCACGACCCACTTGGGCGCGCACATCTGCTCGTAAACCCGGCGAAGAATAGGGGCCTGCTTGTGGGAGATGGTGCCCACCACGAGCAGGAAATCCGCCTGCCTCGGTGTGAAGCGCGGGAATTCCGCGCCGAACCGTGCAATGTCATAATGGGAGCAGGCCGTGCTCATGAACTCCATGCCGCAGCACGCCGTGACAAAGGGGTACTGGAAGAGCGACCACTTCCGGGCCCAGTTGATGAAGAACTCGACCTTCGAGGCAATGGCGGGAATGCTCTGGAGTTTTGTTTCTAGTCCCATTCCAGACCGCCTTTGGCCCACACATACCCCAGGGCGACGAAAAGGATCGCGATAAAGACAAACATTTCGATGAGGGCGAAGAGTTTGAGTTCGTTCAGCACGACCGCCCAGGGGTACAGAAAGACCGCTTCAATGTCGAAGAGGATGAAGAGAACGGCGATGCCGTAAAACTTGACGGCGAAACGTGTGGGCTTGAACCCCTCGGAGGGGTGGCCGCACTCGAAAGGCATCTGTTTGGTCACGCCGCCTTTCTGGAAGG